>JACMRG010000331.1 GCA_014376585.1 Opitutaceae bacterium
ACGACGCACAGCTCCTCGGCTCCGTCGCCGAGCAGACCCCCGCCACCATCCAACGCCACCGCGCCGAAGCCGCCCGCGCCCGCGCGGAGGCCAACTACCGCAGCATCTTCGAAAACGCCCTCGAGGGTCTCTACCTTTCCTCCGTCGACGGCCGCTTCCTGCGCATCAACCCCGCCCTCGCCCGCATGTGCGGCTACGCCGGCCCCGCCGCGATGATGTCCGCCACCAACGATATCGGCCGCCAAATTTACGCCCGCGCCGACCGCCGCGCCGAATTCTTCGAACGCGTCAGCCTCAGCGACACCGTCACCGATTTCGAGTCCGAGATTCTGCGCGTCGATGGCTCCACCTTTTGGATCTCGGAATCGGTCCGCGTGGTGCGCGCCGCCAATGGTGCCATCGACCACTTCGAGGGTGTGGCCATCGACATCACCCAGCGCCGCGAAGCCGCCCGCGTCCTCCAAGCCGCGAAGGATGCCGCCGATACCGCCAGCCGTTCCAAGAGCCGCTTCCTCGCCAGCGTCAGCCACGAGCTGCGCACTCCCCTCAACGGCATCCTCGGCTACACCCAAATCCTCCGTCGCGACACCGCCCTCGGCGAGAAACAGCGCGACGGCGTCCGCGTCATCCACGAGTCCGCCGATCACCTCCTCGCTCTCATTAACGACATCCTCGACCTTTCAAAGGTTGAGGCCGGTCGCCTCGAACTGCACCCCGCCGATTTCGACCTCTACAGCTTCGCCGCCGGTGCCGAACGCATCTTCACACCGCGCGCCCGCGAAAAAAATCTGCTGCTCGAATCCGCCCTCGCCACCGATCTCCCCCGCTTCGTCCACGGCGATGAGCAACGTCTCCGCCAAGTCGTCTTCAACCTCCTCGCCAACGCCGTGAAGTTCACCGCCAGCGGCGGCGTCGTCTTCTCCGTCCAGCCCGTCCCCGCGCCTGATGCCGCGGCGCCCGCGTTCCTCCGCTTTTCCGTGAGCGACACCGGCCCGGGCATCGCCGCCGCCGACCTAGAACGCATCTTCGAACCGTTCACCCAAGTCGGCGAGTCCGCCCGCAGCGCCACCGGCACCGGCCTCGGTCTCGCCATCAGTCGCAGCCTCGTCGAACACCTCGGCGGCCAACTCCCCGTCGAGAGCCGCCTCGGTTGGGGCAGCCGCTTCTGGTTCGACCTCGCCCTGCCCGCCGCCCGCACCGATTCCCTCGTCGAATCCGCCCGCGCCTCGCGCCGCGTGCTCGGTTACGAAGGCCCGCGCCGCCGCATTCTCGTCGTCGATGACAACGCCACCAACCGCGCCGTCATGGTGAACCTCCTCGGCCCGCTCGGCTTCGAACTCGCCGAAGCCGTCGATGGCGCCGCCGCCATCACGCAGGCCGCGGAGTTTCATCCCGATCTCATCCTCATGGATCTCCGCCTCCCCGGCCGCCTTGATGGGCTTGAGGCCACGCGCCGCATCCGCGCCACCCCTACCGGCGCCGCGCTCCCCATCGTCGCCGTCTCCGCCAGCGCCTACGACCTCGACCGCTCCGAGTGCTTCACCGCCGGCTGCGAGGCGTTCCTCGCAAAACCGTTTCGCGAAGAAGAACTGTGGGCCGTCGTCGAGCGGGCCCTCGGCCTCGCGTGGAACTACTCCGATCCCGAGGAGACGCGCAGCCCGTTCCCCAACGTCGTCCACGCGCCCCCCGCCGCCGAAGCCGCCGCCTTCTACGAACTCGCCGCCAAGGGCGACGTCGTCGGCATCCGCGCCCGCGCTCAAGCCCTCGTCGCCAGCGGCCCGCAGCTCGCGCCCTTCGCCCAGGTCGTCCTCGACCTCGCCGCGCGTTTCAAAATGAAAACCATCCGCCAATTCGTCGCCCGCTACCTGCCTCCCTCCTCGTAGGCCCGCCGACCGGTCTTTCAACGTTCACCTTTCAACTTTTAACCCTTCTTAAATGTCCGAAACCATCCTCATCGTAGATGACACGCCCGCCAACCTCGGCGTCCTCGTCGAAACCCTCGGCGCCGCCGGCTACCGGCTCATGGTTGCCGAAGACGGCGAGGAAGCCCTCGCGCAAACCGCGCAGACCCAGCCCGATCTCATCCTCCTCGATGTGATGATGCCCGGCCTCGACGGCGTCGAAACCTGCCGGCGCCTGAAAGCCCGTGCCGAAACGCGCGATGTCCCCGTGCTCTTCATGACCGCGCTCAACGAAACCGCCGACAAAGTGAAAGCCTTCGCCGCCGGCGGCGTGGACTACATCACCAAGCCCATCGAGCACCAGGAAGCCCTCGCCCGCATCCGCACCCACCTCGCCCTCCGCCGCCTCCAACGCGAACTGCAGGAACAACTCGCACTCAAGGAGCGCTTCATGCGCATCGCCGGCCACGATCTCCGCAATCCCCTCTGCCTGATCCTCATGTCCGGCGAACTCGCCCGCCGCCAACCCGCCGTCCCCGCCGGCGTCGAAAAATACCTCGCCAACATCGACGAAGGCGCCGCGCAGATGCGCCGCATCATCGACACCTTCCTCGATCTCCGCCCCCCCCAGTCCGCCGGCGCCGCCTCCGGCCGCATCGACCTCGGCCTCCTCGCCGCCGCCGTTGTCCGCCAGCACGAACACGCCGCCGAGCGCAAAAACATCACCGTCGAAACCGCCTTCGCCGAAAATCTCCCGCTCGCCCGCTGCGACGCCGCGCACGCCTATCAAGCGTTCACCAACTTCATCAGCAACGCCCTCAAGTTCACTCCGCCCGGCGGCACCGTCACCGTGCGCACGTCGCTGATCGGCCCGCGCCTCCGCGCCGAGATTCAGGACACCGGCCCGGGCATCCCCGCTGCCGAACGCAATCAACTTTTCCGCGAACACGCCCGCCTCACCCCACGCCCCACCGGCGGCGAGGAAAGCAACGGCCTCGGCCTCGCCATCGTGAAACACTTGGTCGAATCGCAAGGCGGCACCACCGGCGCCGAATTCCCCGCGACGGGCGGCAGCCTCTTCTGGTGCGAGCTACCTGTGGGATGAATATCCTTAAAATCGGAGCCTGAAGCCTGCGGCACGTTTCGCGGTCTCCAAGCCTTCAGTCCCCGATGTCTGTGCCCGCCCCATTCGCCCACATCCAGTCGTAGGACGAGTTCACCATTCGCGTAATCACGCTCACGAAACGTGATCGCTGCACCGCTTTCGAACACATCGTCCGGCACTACCTGCGCTTCGATCCGAAATACCGCACCAAGCTCGCGGACGTTTGGTTCCACCACGAAGTCCCGGCCGACTTTCGCGTCCACCTAAATTTCCCGCCACGTGACGAGGGCATCGACCTCCTCGCTCGCACGCACACCGGCGAGTTCTGGGCCATTCAGGCGAAATTTCGCTCCGACGCCGACGCCACGCTTACACATCGCGAGCTGTCCACGTTCACCTCGCTCGCCTTGACCGTCTGCCGCGAAATCTCATTCCCCCTCGTCTGCACAACGACCGCGCGCATCCCCGGCATCCTCGAAGACCTCCCGAAACTCGGCGATCTCACCGCCGAAATGTCGAGCGAACTCGACCCTGATTTCTTCGTCTCGCTCCGCGCCTCTTTCGCCGCTTCTGCTCCGCCAGCGCGCCCGACGCCGCGCATGCCACAGACACACCAACTCGCCGCCATCGCCGCCGCGCTCGTGCACTACCGCGACAAAAACCACTACCGCGGCAAACTCATCAGCCCCTGCGGCTCCAGCAAAAGTTTCACCGCCTACCGGATCGCCCGCGAACTCGGCACCCGCCGCGTCCTTATTGCCGTCCCCAGCCTCGCGCTCGTCCGCCGGACGCTGGAAACGTGGATGCGCGAAGCCCTCGCGGACAATCGCCTCGTTGACTGGCTCTGCGTGTGCAGCGACGCCGAAGTCACGCGCACCGACACCGCCGAGACCGTCGCCCACGTCCACGAACTCGGCATCCCCTGCGACACCGCGCCCGCCGCTCTCGCCGCACATCTCACCGCGATGAGCGCCACGCCCGGCCTCCAAGTCGTCCTCACCACCAACCAAAGCTCCCCCGTCCTCACCGCAGCCGCGCGCAATGCCGGTTTCGCCTTCGATTTCGCCATCCTCGACGAAGCCCACAAAACCACCGGCAAAGCCGCTGGCGTATTCGCCCACCTCCTCGACGACGCCCATCTCCCGCTCCCGCCTCGGCTCTTCATGACCGCCACCGGGCGCCGTTTCGCCGGC
>JACMRG010000332.1 GCA_014376585.1 Opitutaceae bacterium
CCGAGTCGACGCCGGTGCTATTACTGCCCGCGGTGGCGAGAGCGACGGTGCCGGTCCAAGTGTTGGTGCCGGCAGTGTTGCGGAGTGCGCCGGCGGAGGCGACGCCGTCGCCGTTAAGGGTAAGGTTCTCCGCGGCGAAGGTGGTGCCGGTGCCCGCGAGAGCGAGGGTGGCGCCGGCGAGGACCGTGGTGCCGGCGGCAGTGGAGCCGAGGGAGTTGGCGTTGGTGATCTGAAGCGTGCCCCCGGTAACGGTGGTGGCACCGGTGTAGGTGTTGCTGCCGGAGAGCGTGGTGGTGCCGGCCCCGGTTTTGTTGATCGAGCCGGTATTGGAGATGGCGCCGGAGAAGAGCGTGTTGCCGGCGCCGGTGGTCTCCAAGATGTTGCCGCGAGTATCGACGTTGCCGCTGATGGTGAAGAGCGCGGCGATGTTATTGCTGACTTGGAGATTTTGATTCATCTGCACGTCGACGCCGATGGTGTGCGCGGCGGGGGCGCCGACGTCGCTGATGACGGAGATGGTGGTGAGACCGCCGGGCGTCTCGGAATCCATGATGAGTTTGCGGGATTCGCTGGTGCCGAGGGTGTAGGCGTTAACGCCGCTGAAATAGAGATTTTTAACGACCTTGTCGCTGCCGGTGAGGTCGACATTTTGCGCGACTCCGATGTAGGAGCTGTTGAAGATGACATTGGATTTGAGCGTGGGGTTGGTGTTGCCGGCCCAGTTGATGGGATCGTTGGCGCCGGTGCCCCACTTGGAATTGCCGTTGCCATTATCCCAGATGAACTGACCCGTGCCGGCGGTGGCGGTGATGCTCAGGAGGTTGCCAACTTCGTAAACTTGGGTGCCGGAACCCGTGCCGGCGCTGTAGCCAAAACGAAGTTGGTCGGGACGGGCGAAGCTGCTGAGATCGACGTTGAGAATGTTATACCAGAGGCCGTCTTCGCCAAACTGCATGCTGACGGCCATCTGGTTGTTCTCATCAAGAATGACCTGAACGTTGCGATACTGAGTGGTTTGATTGGGGCGCGATGTGGCATTGGCGAACGCCATATTGTAGGGGAGGGCGGGCACGACGCCGTCGCCGGCTTGTTGGGTCGTGGGGCTGCCGGTGTCGGTGAAGTCGTAGCCAACGGTGCCGTTGCTTCCGCTGGTGCCGGCGAGGTAGTCGTAGCCGATCTGACCGGAGCCGGGGCCGCGGACGGCAACGGAGTTGGGCGCGAAGCCAACGCCGCCGACACGACCTTCGCTGGCTTGCGAGAAGTTGCCGAACGCGTCGAGCGCGACGCCGACATAGGCGCCGCCCAGACCATCGATGCCGGTTTTTTGCGCGTAGCCGATGGAACCGCCGAATGCACCGGACGAAAAAGCCTGACTGGCATCGTAGAGGAAAAACGTGATGCCGTCAGCACCGGAGGGATAGCCGGGAGTGTTGCCGCCCGCGAAGGCGTTGAAACCGAACGAAATCGTGAGCTTATTGCCTGCCGACGGGATGGGAGTTGCGAAGAACGTGGCGTTGGCCTGATTGGTCGTATTAGTGGTGAGCCGGAGCCAGCCGGCGCCGGAAGGGTCGATCAGGGAGTTCCCATACTCGGGGTCGGTGGAAATGGGCGCGGCCCCTGAGGTAAGCCGAATCCCGGGGCCGACGCCTTGATCATTGTAGAAATTCGTGTCCCAGCCGGGAGCGGTGTTGTTCTTGAAACTCTCGGTGTAGGTGAATTGGCCGCGGGCGTGAATGCCGGCGAGGGCCCAGAGAAGGGATGCGACGACAAACGAACCGATCCGAAGACTAATGTGGCTAGGGCGCGTCGGGGTCATACTGGTAACCCGATAATAATTACCGCAAAACAACCCGCAATGCGAATTAGGGTGAATTCCCTACGGAGACTACTTAGCGCAGTGGGTAAAGTGCGGCGGGGAAAGCGGTATTTAGATGTCGGCCTGCCAACCGGATGGCGGGATAGGAATCTCATGCGGAACGCTAAAATACGGCACACGCACGCGGACGGAGCAAAGCGTTTTCCGCCGGATCACCGTTGCGAATTGGGCGATGGTGACCGCCTAGCCGAGCTGGCGCGGAGTCGGCGAGATAGCGGTCCTTATCGGGCAGTTCGTGGGAGTGGGCGAACTCAGGCCGAGTTCCCGCAGGACGCGCCGCGTGTGAGCCGTGATTCACGGCAACGGTGCGCGGTGGATTCGCGGGGTCCATGTGGCGTAGCTTGGTTCCTGGTGGAGGAAAGCATCGGGTGCGTCAGTAGCGCGGAATAGCTCGGCCTTCTGCGTGAGTGATAGCAAAGTCGCGGCGTCGTATGGCGTGAGGGTGGCGCGGGCCGGCAGGGGCGTCCAGTGGCGAAAATTCTCCGGGGTGACGAGCGGGCCGCTCAGTTCAGATGTGGTCAGGCGATGAAGAGCGCCACCGATTTTTTGAACGTGCCAAGAGTCGCGACGGGCATCGGCGATGATGTTGATTTCGGGTTGCGCGAGCGCGTGTGCGATCAGGGCGAGACTGCTGTAGGCAAATGCGGGGCGGGGTGCGAGCGTCTGCCACGTGCGGATGGCCATGGCCACGGTGCGAATGCCCAACGTCGAACCCGGTCCCTCGCAAAACACGAAGGCCCGGATGGTCGACAGGTCCACGCCGAGTCGCTCCACGCAGCGAAATACGGCGATGCCGGCTTCCTCGGTCTGCGTTGCCCAACGGTTGGTTCCGTCCGCGCCGAAGATCCCCACTTGCACCTGCGTCGAGGCGGCGTCGATGACGAGGAGCGGAGCGTATTCGCGGAGGAGTGCGGGCAGGCTTGGCATCGTGGGCAAGAAACGCTCCGCCCCGATCGCGCGCAAGCGCGCAGCGCGCCGGAATCCGGCATTGACCGGGGAATGACGCTTCGTAGCTTGCCCGATTCTTTTAACGAAAACCCGTCTGCGAATCTCACTGTGAACATCCAACTCAATAACGTCTCCGATACGCGCAAAAGCATCGTCGTCACCCTCGATAAGAGCGAGGTGGACGCCGAACACCAGGCGACGGTCGTCGAATTCTCTAAATTCGCCCAGCTCCCCGGCTTCCGCCCCGGCAAGGCTCCGGCGAATATGGTCATTAAGCGTTACGCCAAAGACATCGCCGGCGAGTTCAGGCAGAAGGTGGTTTCCAAGGCTTACCAGAGCGCGCTCAAGCAGGAAAATCTTGAGGTGCTCAACATCGTGAACGTGGAGGAAGGCACCATTGAGCCCGGTCTCTCCGCCGCCATCACCGTGACGGTCGATGTGCGCCCCGAGTTCGCGCTGCCCGAATACTTGGGCCTGCCCACCGAGGTTACGGCGACCGAGGCGACGGATGCCGAAGTTGAAACCGTGATCGAAGGTCTGCGTGGCGAACGCGCCGATTTCAAAGTCGCCGAACGCCCCGCACAGAGGAGCGACTACGTGAAGCTTTCCTACGAAGGCACCGTCGACGGTCAGCCCATTGCCGACCTCGCCCCGGACAAACAAATCTACGGCAAAGTCCCCCAGACATGGGAAGAAGTTGAAGGCACCAACGAAGGTGTCATCCCCGGCCTCGGCAAGGAGCTCAATGGCGTCAAGACGGGCGACAAGAAGACCGTCACGATCACGTTCCCCGCCGAGTTCACGGCGGTTCCGGCACTCGCGGGCAAGACCGCGAACTACGCCGTCGAGATTTTGGAAATCCGCGAGCGTGCGCTTCCGGAATTGAACGAGGAGTTTTTCAAGTCGCAGCAAGTGGACAGCCTCGACGCGCTGAAGAGCAGCGTGCGTAATAATCTCAGGCTCCGCAAAGAATACGAGAATCAGACCGCGCAGCGCCGCCAAGTCACCGAGGCCATCGCGGCCAAGGTGGATTTCGCCGTCCCACAGAGCCTCGTCGATTCCGAGACGCAGAGTGTGTTGCGCCAGTTCATTGAAGAGAATATGCGTCGCGGCGTGCCGCAGGATCAATTTGAGAAGGACAAGAAAGAGCTCTTCGCCGGCGCCCAAAAGGCCGCCACGCAGCGCGTGAAGGTCCAGCTCATCCTCGCGAAGGTCGCCGAGGCGGAAAAGATCACCGTGAGCGAGCGCGATATCGATAACTTCATCTACCGCGAGGCCAGCCGCTCGGGTCAGAAACCGGAGAAGCTCGTGAAGGGTCTCACCAAAGACCGCGACCAGCTCCGTGCCATCCAACAGAACATCATTTTCGACAAGGCGGTTGATTTTCTGGTGTCCAAGGCTATGATGACGACAGCTCAGCCTAAGGCTTGAGCTGTCCCACCATTACTGTGAGTTACTATCTCCCAAATCCCACAATCTACGACAGCAACGGCCGCGAAACGCGGGCCATGGACGTGTATTCGCGGTTGTTAAAAGACCGCATTATTTTCATCGGCACGCCGATCGACGACCAAGTGGCGAACTTGGTGATCGCCCAGATGCTGTATCTGCAGATGGAGGACGCGAAGAAGGATGTGCATGTTTACATCAATTCGCCGGGCGGCAGCGTCACGGCGGGGATGGCGATCTATGACACGATGAATTTCATGCAGTATGATGTCGTCACCTACTGCATCGGCATGGTCGCAAGCATGAGCACCGTGCTCCTTGCGGCCGGGACTAAGGGGAAGCGTTTCGCGCTTCCCAACAGTCGAGTCATGATCCACCAGCCCAGCGGCGGCGCGGGCGGTCAGACGGCCGACATCGCCATCGCGGCGCGGGAAATCATCCGCTGGCGCGAGACACTCAACGGGGTTCTCGCCAAGCACACGGGCAAGCCGATCGCTGACGTCGAGAAGAACGCGGATCGTGATTACTACATGGCGGCCGAAGAGGCTAAGACCTATGGGATCGTCGATCACGTGATCGCCTCCACTCGCGAGGCGCAGAAGATCGCCGTGCCGAGCGCGGCCTGATCATCGCGGGCCGGTTGTCGGCCCTTGGGACGCCCCTCAATCTCCTGCGTTGGTCGCCTGGCCTACGCGAACTCCGCACTGGACTACGAATTTAGGCTGCGCACCTTCTCCTCATGGCCAAATCATCGCGCGTGACGCTGTGTTCTTTCTGCGGGAAATCGCAGGCGGAGGTGAAGAAGATCATTGCTGGGCCGGGCGTCTATATCTGCGACTCGTGCGTGAATGTCTGCAAGACGATTATTGATCGAGAAATCAAGCCGGCGGCCGTCGATGCCAAACCGGCGATCCGTCTTATCAAGCCCGCCGAGATCAAACGCACGCTCGACGATTTCGTGATCGGTCAGGACCACGCCAAAAAAGTTCTCTCGGTCGCAGTCTACAACCACTACAAACGCCTGCAGTTCGACGCCGGCCAGTCGCCGCGTGAGTCCACCGCGCTGTCACCCGAGTTCAGCGAAGTCGAAGTCGAGAAAAGCAACATCCTCCTTTCCGGTCCGACCGGTTCCGGCAAAACGTTGCTCGCCCGCACGCTCGCGCGAATTCTCGATGTGCCGTTCGCCATTTCCGACGCCACCACCCTCACCGAGGCAGGCTACGTGGGCGAAGACGTGGAGAACGTCGTGCTCCGCCTGCTCCAAGCGGCGAACTACGATGTGAAGCGCGCCGAGTGCGGTATTATTTATATCGACGAGATCGATAAGATCCGTCGCACCACGGAAAACGTTTCCATCACGCGCGACGTATCCGGCGAGGGTGTGCAGCAGGCGTTGCTCAAAATTCTTGAAGGCACCGTGTGCAACGTCCCGCCGCAAGGCGCCCGCAAGCATCCGAATCAGGAATATATTCAGGTAAACACGGCCAATATCCTTTTCATCTGCGGAGGCGCGTTCGTCGGGCTCGACCAGATCGTCAAGAAACGACTGGGGGCGCGCTCGCTCGGTTTCCACATCAACGCCGATGATCGCGAACTCACGCCCGACGAGATGATGAAGAAAATCGCGCCCGAGGATCTCGTTCGCTTCGGCATGATCCCAGAGTTCATCGGCCGCCTGCCAGTCGTGTCGGTGCTCGATCAACTCTGCGTTGCCGATTTGGAGAAAATTCTGCTGAAGACCAAGAACGCGACGGTAAAGCAGTATGCGAAACTCTTCGCGATGGATGGGGTGCGGCTGCGTTTCACATCCGACGCGGTGAAAGCCATCGCGCAAAAAGCGATCGACCTGAAGACGGGCGCGCGTGCGCTCCGCTCAATCATGGAAAGCATCATGCTCGAGGTGATGTATGAACTCCCGCAACGCGACGACGTGACGGAAGTCATCATCGACGCGGCGGTGGTTGCGGGGCGACGTCGGCCGACGTTACGCCGTGCGGTGAAAAACGAGCCGACGGAAAACGCGGCCTGAGCCATCTTTTAGCCTGCCAGGCCGGCGTCTCGTAGGTTACCAGTGCGCGTAGTCGCCTTTTTCAAGGCTCTTAGCGAATTCCACGAAGAGTTGGACGCAGCGTTCGACGTCTTCGAGATCCACGATCTCGCTCGGGGTGTGCATGTAGCGGAGCGGAATGCTGACGAGGCCGGTGGCGACACCGCCCCGGCCCATTTGGATCGCGCGGGCGTCGGTGCCGGTGGGGCGCGGGTCGGCTTCGATCTGATAGGGGATTTTTATTTTCTTAGCGGCGGCGACGAGCTTGGCGAAGACCTTGGGGTTGATGTTGGCCCCCCGGCAGAGAATGGGACCACCGCGGAGTTTCGTTTCGCCGTATTTGCGGTTGTCGCAGTCGGGGTGGTCGGTGGCGTGGCCGACATCGACGGCGAGGGCGATATGCGGATTCACGGCGTAGGCCGCGGTGGTCGCGCCACGGGTGCCGATCTCTTCTTGCGAAGTGGCGACGCTGACGATCTTGGCGGCGAATTTCTTTTTTTCTTTGGCGAGACGGATCAGCGTTTCGCCGACGACGTAAGCGCCGACCTTGTTGTCGAAGGCTCGCGCGGTGCCGATGCTCCCGTGGATCATCTCGAGCTCGTGATCGTAGGTGGCGGCGTCGCCGATGGAAACGCGTTCGAGCGCTTCTTTTTTCGAGCGGGCGCCGATGTCGATCCAGATCTCGTGGATTTCCGGGACCTTCTTGCGGTCGGCCTCCTCCATGAGATGGATGGCGCGTTTTCCGGTGACGCCTTTGACGGGTCCGTTGGCGGTTTGGATAATGACGCGGCGGCCGGAGATGACGGTGCGGTCGTGGCCACCGATGGTGTCGAAATAGATGAAGCCGTCTTTGTTGACGTAGGTGATAATGAGGCCGAGTTCGTCCATGTGGCCGGCGAGCATGAGGACGGGGTCACCCTTGGGGTTGAGCGTGGCGAGGCGGTTGCCGAGGGCGTCGTGGGCGTAGGCGTCGGCGGCGGGTTTCACATGGCGGTCGAAAACGGCTTGAGCCTCGCCCTCGTAGCCCGAGGGGGAGCGCGCGTGAAGAAGTTCAGAGAGGAAGACGGGCACGCGGTAGGACGACATAAGGTTTAATCTCGCACCGTCGCGCCGGGGCGCAAAGCGTTTTCGGACATGACCATTTATCCAGCCATCGACATCAAGGGCGGCCGCGCTGTGCGACTGCTTCAGGGCCGTGCCGACCAGGAGACGGTTTACGGGGAAAACCCGGCGGCGGTGGCGGAGCAATTTAAACGGGATGGGAGTGCGTGGGTTCACGTGGTTGACCTCGACGGGGCTTTTTCGGGCGAGCCGCAGAATCTCGAGGTGGTTCGGGCCATCGCGGCGCTCGGCATGAAAGTGCAGCTCGGCGGTGGGCTGCGCACGCGTGCCGCCGTGGAGCGGGCGCTGGGGATTGGCGTGAGCCGGGTGGTGATCGGGACGCGGGCGGCGGAGAGCGAAAGCTTTGTCGGTGAACTCGTCCAGGCGTTTGGAGAAAAGATCGCGGTGGGGATCGACGCGAAGGACGGCAAGGTCGCGGTCAAGGGTTGGGTCGACACGACGAGCACAGGTGCACTTGATCTTGCGAAACGCATGGATGCACTGGGCGTGCGCACGCTGATCTACACGGATATTGGCACGGACGGAATGCTGACGGGGCCGAACTTCGCCGCGCAGGAGGTGATGTTGCAGACCGGCAAATTTGGGGTGATCGCGAGCGGAGGCGTGAGCCGGCGCGAGGATGTGGTGAAGCTAGCGGAACTCGCGCAACGTTACGTCAACTTGGATGGAGTGATCGTCGGCAAGGCGCTTTACGAGAAGCGCGTGGAGTTGCCGGATCTACTGGGGATCGCGCGCTAAGTGGGCGAGGGACGGAGAACGCTATTTATTCTAGCGAAGCGGCGATGGGACGAAAAATGAAATCATGTCCGTTTACTGCTATGCTGCTACCCGAGTGGGTGGCGATGCGGGTGGCGACATAGCCGAGGGGATCAAGGATCGCGTGGACGCCGTTGATTTCGAGTTCGCTGTGGAATGCCACAATTATGATGGGACGGGCGGCGGTGAGCGTGGCGCGTGCGCCGGCCAGGGCTTTGTGGGCATGCCCTTCCACGTCGATTTTGATAAAGTGAGGCGCGCGGATTTCACCGCTGGCAACCAAGTCGTCCAGTCGGATGAGACGCACGCGGACAGGGGCGCAGGCGGAGCAGCGGGTTTCGCCCTCGTAGGGCAGATGTGTTGTGGTGCTGTCCAAGTCGCCGCAGGTGTAGAATTCGGCACTGCCGGGAGCATCCGAGACGGCGGCTTCCCCGGGCTTTAACCAAGTGAGCCCGTTCATTTGGCGGTGACTTTCCAGCCGGGAAAAACTAAAGGGATTCGGTTCGAACGCCACGACTTGACCGGTTGGCAGGGTGCGACAGGCGAGTCCCACGCTGTAGAGCCCGTGGTGCGCACCCAAATCCCGGCAGCACCACCCGTTGATGTCTCCGAGTCCGAGTAATTCGTGCCGAAGCTCGTTTTCAAATCCACCGCGCCAATATGCGGGCCACGGATGAAGCGTTCAACGAGCGCCGGTAGCGATGCCCGATTTTACGCGCACGGGCCATTAGCACAGACGCGTTTTTTCAGAGCGGTATCCGTCCACCCAAGGAGAAGGCGGTTCACGTTGCCCGGATGGTTTCCGCGATTTCTTCCAGCGGGTAGGTGATGATCTCGGCGAGCGTGGGGTGATACCACGGGGCGCGGAGGAGGTCGAAAACCGTGGCGCGCATCGCGAGGGGGCCGCTGAAGGCGTGGATGAGTTCGCCGGCGTCCTTGCCTACGATCTCGGCGCCGAGGATGCGGCCGCGTTTGGGCTCGGCGATGACTTTCACGTAGCCGTAGTTGGCGTCCATGAGGATGGATTTCCCATGATCGTTGAACGGATAACTCGCGACGAGGTAGGCCGTGCCCGCGGCGTCGAGTTCTCGTTCGAGGCGGCCGATGGTGGCGAGTTGCGGGTCGGTGAAAACGACGTTGAGCAGAAGTGACCAATCGACGGGCTTAAGTTTTTTGACTTTGGCGGCGTGGCGGGCTGCGAGTTCGCCTTGGAGAATCGCGGTGTGGACGATCTCGTGCGGGCCCGAGCAGTCACCGGCGGCGTAGATGTGCGGAGCGCTGGTCTGCTGCCAGCGGTTGATGATAATCTGACCGTCGGGACGGGTTTTTACGCCGGCGGCGGTAAGGTTAAGAGAAGCGGTGCAGGACTCGCGGCCGAGGGCATTGAAGAGATGGGCGGCGCGTCGGGTGATCAATTTCCCGCCGTGGACAAAAGTGACGGTGACGCCACGAGCGTCGGAGGAGATGCGCTCGATTTTGGTGCCGGCGAAGAGTTCGACGCCCTCGTCCACGAGGGCTTGTTGGACCACGCAGGAGGCTTGTTTGGAGTGGTCGCGCAGGATATTGGGACTGCGTTGGACGAGGACGACACGCGTGCCAATGCGGTTGAGAAACTGGGTGAGTTCGCAGGCGACGATGCCGCCGCCGAGCACGATCACGCTCTTGGGAATGAAATCGAGATCGAGCACATCATCGCTGGTCCAGAACTTGGACTCGGCCAGACCGGGCACGGTGGCGGGGACGCTGACTTTGGAGCCGGTGCCGATGAGGATGTGGCGGGCGCGGATCGAGCGGCCGGTGCTCAGCGTGAGCGTGTGCGGATCGGCGAAGCGGGCGTAGGCGCGGGTGAGGTCGAACTTGCCGGAGACAAGGGCTTGTTGGCGATAGACGGCGAACTCGCCGATGATTTTTTTCTTCCGCGCGTGGATCGCCTTCATGTCGGCGCGAGCCAAAGGGATTTTTAGACCAAAGGTTTTCCCCTTTTGCGCGAGATGGAGGACCTCGGCCATGTAGAGGAGGGTTTTGGACGGCATGCAGCCGCGCAGAATACAAAGGCCGCCGAGATCTTTGGCGCCGTCGATGATGGCGGTTTTCAGACCGAGGCTGACGGCGGTGCGGGCGGCGTTGAAGCCGGCGCTGCCACCGCCGAGCGCAACGAAATCGTAGTCAAAGCGCATGGCAGTAGAGGAACCAATATCTCAACCGGCGCAACCTCAGCGGCCTTTGCCGAAGAGCATCACGTGGATCGTTTTCAGGACGATAGAGGCGTCGAGCAGGAAGGAGAAATGCCGTATATAATAGAGATCATATTCGAGTTTGCGAAGGGTGTCATCGAGGTTGGCGCCGTAGGGGTAGTTGACTTGGGCCCAGCCGGTGATGCCGGGTTTCACGAGGTGGCGAAAATAGTAACAAGGAATTTGGCGCTCGTAGTCAGTAACGAGTTGATCCCATTCGGCGCGGGGACCGATCAGACTCATGTCGCCGCGGAGGACATTCCAGAGCTGGGGGAATTCGTCGATGCGGCTGGAGCGGAGGAAACGGCCGATGCGAGTGATGCGGGCGTCGCCGACCCGGGTGTAGCGTTCACCGGTGCCGTTATCCGGGCGCATCGTGCGGAGCTTCACGATGCGAAAGAGGGCGTGGTTGAGACCGACGCGGTTCTGCGTAAAAAAAATGGGTCCGCGATCTTCGAGCCAGATGGCGAGGCCGGCGAGCGCGAGCAGCGGGGAGGCAAGCAGGAGGCCGAGAGTGGCGAGGATGATATCACTCCCGCGTTTGAGGCGTTCGAAAACGGGCTCTCGGGCGATTTGAAAACCCTCTTGAAAAAGCCAGGTTTGGTTGAGCCGGTAGAGGGGAATTTTTTGCCAGTGAACTTGGTGAAAAAGTTCGAGCGTATAGGTGGGGACGCCGCTGAAATAGAGCTGGACGAGACGTTGGGCGATGTCCGGCGCGAGTTCGCGACTTGTCTCGCGCAGAATGATCGCCTCAACGGCGAGCGTGCCCGATTGAATGTCGTGGAGGACGTCGTCGAAGATACGCAGAAAAGCCGTATCGTTAAACTCGAAAGGGGCGACCGAGGCTTCACTGACCACTGAGTAAATCACCGGCTGACGAGTGCCCATTTTTTGGCATTCTTCGCGGAAAGCCAGACAGCTGGGCCGATCTCCGAGAAAAACAAAGGAGCGTTCACCGCGGGCGGAGAGCGTGCGCTCGTAGATGAGGCGCCGGTAGCCGAGGCTGAGCGAAAAAATTGCCGTGAAGCTGAGTGCAATCACGCCGCGGCTGGATTGCAGTTCGTAGTCCGATTTTATGAAAACGAAAGTGAACAGGAGCGTCGCGAGCATCGCGAGCGCGGCGGCAATGGTATGCTGGCTCGCGTAGTCGAGGCTGAGCATGTCGGTGCGAACGCGGTAGCCGTCGATGAGGTAAGTGGCGACAAACAGGGCCAGAATGGGCCAGACCAGGGGGGCTGCCAAAAAATGCGTGGCGACGCCCCAATAATGAGCCACGACGTTGAAAACCAAAATGGTGACGGTGGCGTCGAGGAGGAGCAGGAAGTAAGGGATTTTGCGTTCCGAATTCATCGAGTGGGCGAAGATTTAGGCGACGTCGAGGGCGACAGCAAGTGCGGCCCAGTGCTGAGCCGCGCCGGTGGGGTTGCCGGCCCGCGTGGCGAAGAGTTCGGCGGCGCGGGTGAGTTGGGCGCATTCGGCGGGGGCAATGCTGAGTGCGCAGATGGTGGCAGCGAGCGCGGTCGTTTCACTGCGGGTGAACGTTCGCCCGAAACCATGTCGGCGGATGAGCCCGGCAATTTCGCAGTCGTGCGGGCCGACGAAAAGAACCGGCCGGCCGATGGCGGCGATACCGTAGAGTTTGCTGGGGAAAACGGAGGTTTCGCAGCCGGGGCGGAGCGTGACGAAGTGGAGATCGCCGAGGGCGAGCGAGGTGGTGAGTTCGGCGCGCGGTTGAGGCGGTTGGAAATGGACATTGGACAAACCCCGCTCTGCAGCGGCGGCCATGAGGGCGGGGCGTTGGGCGCCGGAGCCGATAAAAAGCAGGGCGATATGGGTATGGGTCCGGAGGTGCGCAGCGACGTCGAGCAGGGGTTCGAGGTCATGCACGCGGCCGAGGTTGCCGGAGTAGAGCACGACGAATTTGCCGGTAAGGCCCCAAGTGGCGCGCAACGAGTCGGCGGCGGATGCGGGCTGGGGTAGGAGCCCCGCGGGCGCCCAGTTCGGGATGAGGGTCAGCCGATGTGCTTTTACCCCTGCGGTGCGAACCGCGCCGGCCATATCGGTGCCAATTGTGACGCAAGCCTCGGCGCGACGCCACGCGAGGTTGCGCAGCGGGCGCAGAAAAGTGAGCCAGCGGTGACCCGTGAGGGTGATGGCAATCTCGGGATAGATGTCCTGGATCCAGTGCACCACAAGGGCGCCGCGGAGGCGGGCGACGAACCAGACGCCGATGCCGATGAGAGGGGGATCGGTGAGCGCGACCGCGATGTCGCCGGGGCGGGCGTGGGTGAAAAGACGGAGCAGAGCACCGAGATAAAAAGTGGCGAAGTCGGCGATTTTTCCGAGGAAACCATGTTTAGACAAACGCGTGCCGCGCACGCGACGAATCCGGACACCGCGTCGGTTCTCGTCAGCTGGCGTGGCGCCACCGGGGTGGCTCGCAATCACGGTGACCACGTGACCAGCGGCTACGAGGGCTTCGGCCAGATCGCCAAGGAGCTGCGCGGTGGCAGGCTCGTCGGGCCAGTAGAAACGGTTGATGAAGACAAAGCGCACGGGACGTTTTTTAACGGGCGGCGCGGAGAAGGCGGAGCTCGGCGGCGGCGAAGCCCTCGTAGCGGGCGAGGAGTTGGCAGTAGCGCAGGCCCGCACGGCCATCAAGAAAACCGCGGCGCAGAACGTATTGATAAACGAACCGGAGCAAGGGGCGGCAGGGTAGCGCGTAGCTGAAGTGTTTCAGCGCGCGGCGGTGGCGCAGGCGATCACCCGAGAGCAAGTCACGGGCACTGACGGTGCCGACGGCGGCCAGCTGAGCGCGGGCCTCGGCGCGGGCGTAGCGGCGGTGTTTTTCCAGCCACTCGGCTTCGCCTTCGGCGCCGCCGGAGGAGAGATCGTGGAGGTAGTTGGCGTGAAGCCGGCCGAGGCGCATGTGGGGCGCCTCGCGCTGACCGTGGCCGACCTCGATGAAAGCGAATTCCGGGGCGCGAACGAAGCGGGCCTGGTAGGCGGGAAAATCTGTGCAGTGCGGCACCCAGTGATCTTCCCAGAGCATCTTGGGCGCGACGAGCAGGCCGTCGATGTCGGTGCGGGCAGAGTTTTTTTTGCACTCGGCGATCAACTCGGGAGTGAGTTGTTCGTCGGCATCGAGGTGGAAAACCCACGGGTGCCGGAACGCAAGCGAGTGCTGGGCGTGGTTGCGCTGGCCGGCGAAGTTGTCGAAAGGGCGGGTGACTACGCGCGCGCCGGCGGCGCGCGCCAGATCGGCGGTGGCGTCGGTCGAGCCGGAGTCGAGCACCACGATATCGTCGCAATCGCCGACGGAGGCGAGGCAGCGGGGGAGATCGCGTTCCTCGTTAAGCGTGAGAATGAGGACGGAAAACATCGCTAGCGGACGGCGCCCTCGGCCGAACTTTCCAGCCGGGCGTAGCGGACGGCGCAGAAAAAAACCAACCACCACGAGAGCACGACGGCGGCGTTGCCAAAGGGGAATTCCACCCACGCATAGAGCAGGATGAGCGCGCAGCCGGCGAGCAAGTAGGCGGCGAAGGGGCTACCGAAATGGCGGGGGCGCAGGCCGGCGAGCGGGACGAGCGCGCAGAGGCCAAGCAGGGCGGTGCCGACGAGACCATGCTCGGCGACGGACTGGAGCCAGTCGCTGTGGGCGTCGGCGTAGTAAATCGGGATGCGGTCGGAGTTGGGTTTGATGGTATTGTAGAGGAGGAAGACGTGCGGGTAGGAACCGGTGCCCCAGCCGAACCAGAGTTTGTCGCGGGCCATCGCCCAGGTGTCGCGGTAGAGAACGGCCCGGGTGCCGACGGTGCCTTGCGCGCGCATCGTCGAAACCTGTTCCTTGGTTTTGGCGACGCGGAGTTCGATGCTGTCGCGGGCGACAAACCAGATCGCGCCGGCGGCGAGGACCACCGCGGCCAAGGCCCCCGCGAGGGGCAGGGCGATGCTTTCGCGCAAGCGTTGCCGATGGCGGATCATGCGAACCAAGGTGTGAAGGAGAGCGCCGCCGAGGAGTATCAACATCAAAAGCGAGCACGCGCGTGATCCGCTCAGCGGCACGGTGGCGGCGACGGCGAGAACGCAGACGAGCCACGTGCATGCCGGGCTGTGGAGGAAGTCACGGTCTTCGCGCCGGCGGGCGTAGTGCCAGGCAAGGCCGAGTGACGCCGCCGCCATCAGCACCGCAAAGCTGCCCCAGTGGTTGTGGTAGACAAATGAAGAGAAGAAAAACTTCTGGGGCGAAGGCACGAGGCCGAAGAAAAGGCCGGGGGCATGCGCGAGTTTTTGAAGGGTGCCGAAGACGGCGAGCGCGAGGGCGTTGATGCCGGCGAACACGAGGAGGCCGCGTAGCGCGCGGCGCTGGCGGATGACGAGGGCGACGTTGAAGGCGGAGAGATAAAGCGCGTTGAAGAGCCAGAGTTCGTAAACCGCCACGGCGGGCAAAGCGCTGCTGGGACGCCAAGCGGGCATCTCGATTTTGACCAGCATGACTTCGCTGCCCGCGTGCATCGTGCGGAAGGTGGGGCTGAGGCAGGCGGCGAGGGTGAGCAGATTGAACGCGACCAGCGGCCACAACCAACGGAGGGGCCGGAGGCCGGCGCCGGCGCGGTTCTCTTTGCCCTGCACGAAGGTGAGGATAAGCAGAATGCCAAGGCCGCCCCACCAGGCGAGGCCGGTGCGGACCCATTCGGCCCCGCTCCCAAAGCCCCACGTGGCAAAGGTCAGCATGCCGCCCACGTGCAGCAGGACGGCCCATTCCAACGGACGGAGCGGACGTTGATACGGCGGAACGCGCGCGCCCTGATTGCGGCCGTATTTCACGGGATCGGAACCGGCGGACGAGGGCGGCAGATTCATGGCGGCGTGGCTTTCAGGTTTTCGTAGAAATCGGCGAGGAGACGCGCCGAACTCTCCCAAGAAAATTCGCGAAGGGTCCACGCGCGGGCGAGCATGCCGCGGGCGCGGAGTTTCTGGCGACTTTCCGCGGTGAAACCGGCGAGCATCGGGCCAAATTCAGACCACGGGACGCAAGCGCCACCGCCGGTATCGTTGAGCCCGCGCCACGGAGTCGTGTCAGTGACGATGGTAGGCAAGCCGTGGGCCATGGCATCGGCGATCACCAGGCCGAAATTCTCGGTATGCGACGGGAGCACGAAGAGGGATGCCACCGCGTAGGGTGGCGGTTTGCCGGTGCCGTCGAAGACGCGGATGCGGCCGGCGCCGGAGTTGCGCATGATGTAGCGATCGAGCATCTGCGTGGAGTAGGTCTGAGGCAGACCGACGAGCAGCAACATCCAGTCGCGGGGGGCGCGCTCAAGCCAAAGGTCGATGAGTTCGATGACGCGTTTTTTTTCGTGGAAGCGCGAATAGAACAGGGCCACGCGTTGATCGGCGACCTGCGGGCAGGCTTTGCGCCAATACTCGGCGGCGGCGGCGGTGGCATCGGGCTCTGGCGTGGCGACGCCGTTGGGCGCGATACAGACGGGCTGCTTGAAACCGAGGGCGGCAATCTCTCCAGCCTCCTCTTTGCTCGTCGCGTGCCAGCCGCTGATGGCTTCGAGGGCACCGGGGTGGATGACGTGGCGCGCGAATTTTTTCCGGTAAGCATGATGCTCCCACGACCAGGTTGACATCATGCCGCGCGGTGAGACGACGAGAGGCACGGCGCGGCGGACGGCGCAGCGATGGGCGTAGTGGAGCGTGCGCAGCCAGAGCGAGTGATGGTGGACGATATCGGCCGTGCTGGTGGCGAGGCGTTCGCGCAGGCCGCGTGAAGGACAAAATTTCTGGGGCCAGTCGCGCCGGAAGGTTTCGACGGTGAGCGTCTCGTTTTTCTCGGGCTGGGCCGCAACCGGTGCGGTGGTGAGGAGTTCGACCGTGTTGCCCGTCTGCGCCGACGCAAGGGCGGTGGCGCGCACGGATTTGCTGGGGCCGCCGTGGCGTTCTTCGAGGCTGGGGACGATATGGGCGATGTGCATCCGGGGTCAGGCGCTGGGCGCGAGCCGGTCGCGCACGGGGCGACAGGGATGGCCGAAACAGATTTTGTGGGACGGCAGGCTTTTCATCACAACGGAACGGGCGCCGACCACGCTGAGTTCGCCGACGGTGACTCCGGGGCCGACAAAGACATCGGCGGCAATCCAGGAGTTGGCCGCGAGGTGGATCGGGGCGCTGGTGAGCGGCATGGACCAGCGACTGTAATCGTGCGAACCGGCGCAGAGGTGGACGCGCTGGCTGACGTTGGCGCCGCGGGCGAGCGAGATGGGCGCGAGGTTATAGACGATGACGTGGGGGCCGAGCATGGCGCGGGGCGCGAGCGCGAGTTTCCACGGAAACGTGACCTGCACGGAAGGGAAAACTACGACCTGACCGGGTGCGGGGATATCGGCGCCGAAGAGCTTCAGCAGGCGGGCGCGGAACCGGTGAAACGGCCGGGGGCTCCAGCGAAAAACCGTGGCTTGAACGCAGCCCCAAACGAGCCGCAGCACGACTTCGCGCCGTGGATAGGGCGTGCGTGTGTGCTGGCCCAGATAGGGTGGTTCATCCGGAAACATAGAGCCGCGTAAGGGACGAGCCAAATGAGCGGGAGACAATCGCGGAGTTTACTTAAAAGTAGGCGGGGCAGAGGGCTAGGGCCGGGGCGCGATGAGGCGGGACACCTGTCCGAGCACGTTGTCGGCGACGGCGGCGTAGTCGAACCGACGCACGTGGGCTTGGGCGCGCTTGGCGATGCGTCGGCGGAGAACGTCCTCGTTGAGGAGGCGGGCGAAAGCGTCGGCGAGGTCGGCTTCGGCGGTGGGGACCTTGTGGTCGAAGACGAGACCGGTATCGCCGTCGCGCACGAGTTCGCTGAAACAGGCGAGGTTGGACACGACGGGGGCGCAGCCGGCGGCCATCGCCTCAGCGACGGCGACGCCGAAGGTCTCACCCTGTTCGGCGAGACTGGGGTAGCAGAAAACATCGAGCGCGCCGTAGTGGCGGGCGAGTTTCGCGGGATCAAATTCGGGCGGAAGAATTGTGAGGCGGTCGCCGAGGATCGGCGCGAAACGCGCACGGAGCGCGTCAAGCCAGGCTTCACCGCCACCGCCGCTCGGGATGGCGACGGGGCCGAGGAGAACGAGCCGCCAGGGAGGGAGGTCGGCGCGCGCGGCGAGGCGGGCGGCGGCGCCGAGGAGCAACGCGAGGCCTTTTTCGGGGTTGAGCCGGCCAATGTAGCCGATGGTCAGCGGCGAGGTGCGGGCGGCCGCGGCGCGGGCGGCGGCGAGAAGAGACCAGTCGATGGGTAAGGGAAAAGGAACCACGCGCGGGGTGAGGCGGAGATTTTCGGCGGCGATACGGGCGGTGACGGCGGCGCTCAGTGAGAGCAGGAGATCGACGCGGCCGTAGAAGCGCGTCTGGCCTTTGGGCATACGGGCGATGACGGCGACGACGTGGCCGGCGGAGGGTTTGAGGCGACGGAGCCAGACGGGAAGCGCGACGGTGTTGGTGATGACGACATCGGCGGGCGGGAGGGCGCGGGTGACGCGGAGGCCCCAGATGAAATCGAGGAGGAGATTGAGCGCGAGGACGGCGCACCGCCGCCGGTCGATCTGGCGCTGGAACGGGTCACCGGCGACTTCGTGCGTGGCCTGATCGAGGCCGGCGATCTGACCTGTGTCCACGACCTGTCGGACGGCGGCCTGATCGGGGCGGCGGCGGACATCGCCCTGGCCTCGGACTGCGGTGTCGAGCTGGACGCCACCTCGACGACCCACGCCCACATCTTCCTGTTCGGCGAGGACCAGGCCCGTTATCTGGTGGCCACGCCCGATGCGACCGGGATCATCGCAGCGGCGCAAAAGGCGGGGCTGCACGCCTCGGTCGTCGGCCGCGCGGTGGGCCGCGACTTTTCGTCCGGAGACCTGTTCCGGCTTCCACTGGACCACCTGCGCGAAATGCACGAGGCATGGATGCCCAATTGGATCGAAGGCTGACATGCGCACTGTTCTGACCGCCCTGCTGGCGACCCTGACCCTGGCCGCCTGCGATGGGGGCGGTGACCCGGTCCAGCAGGCGCTGCGCGACACGGCGATCGCGAACCAGTCGGCCATGGTCAAGGAAACGGCGACCACCTCGGCGAGCGATCACCCCTCGACCGGTCATGGCACCAGCCCCGGCGACCGGGCCTTTGCCGCCTCGGAAGCCGCCATGCATGCCGGGATGGCGGCCGCCTCGGGCGAGACGCTGGACGAGGCCTATATCGCCAAGATGGTCGAGCATCACCGCGGGGCCGTGGCCATGGCCGATGTCGCCCTGGCACAGTCGCGCGATCCGGAGGTCCGGCGCATGGCCCAGGTCGTCAAGGATTCGCAGACACGCGAGATTGCCGAAATGCGGGCCTGGAAGCCCGCGACGGCGAACTGACGCAGCCGCCTATCCCGCCGTTCGGTCCGGGCGTAGGGTCAGGTCATGGCTGACGATCTCTCGGTTGCGCCCGCCCCTCAAGCGAAGACGTTTCGTCCGTGGGCTCGGCCCCGGCGCAAAAAGCCGCTGTCGCTGGTTCCCTTCCTGTACCAGAGCTGGCGCGACCCGCTGCTGATCTGGTCGGAGCGGCATTTCACCGAGCCGCAGCTGTTCGGCCAGGGACGGTTCGGCGCGGTGATGGTGGTCAGCAATCCGGCCGGCGTTCGCCACGTCCTGACCGACAATGCCGCCAACTACGAAAAGGGGCGGCTGCAGCGCATCGTGCTCGGGCCGCTTCTGGCCGAAGGGCTGCTGCTGGCCGAGGGCACGGACTGGCGCCGCGCCCGGCGCATCCTGGCCCCCCTGTTCACCCCCGCGCGCACCGCCGCCCTGACCCGCCGCATGGCCGAGGTCTGTGCCAAACGGGTCGCCGGCTGGAAACTGACCCGCAGCCAGTCGTGGCTGGAGGTCGACACCCAGATGTCGACGCTGACGTTCGAGATCCTTTCGGCGACCCTGTTTTCGGACGAGCTGGAGGATGACGCCGCCGATTTCGAGGCGGCGCTGAACCGCTATCTGTCGATCGGGGCCCGGATCGATCCGCTGGACGTGCTGGGAGCGCCGAACTGGATTCCCCGGGTCGGACGGATGCTGAGCGGGGGCTCGGCGCAATTCTTTGAAGCGCGGGTCGCCTCGCTGGTGACCGGGCGGCGGGAGAAGCTGGCCTCGGGTCAGGCGGCGCCGGACGACCTGCTGACCGCCCTGCTGTCAGCCCGAGACGAGGAGGACGATGACCGCGGCGGCCTGTCCGACCGCGAGGTCGCCGCCAATATCCTGACCTTCATCCTGGCGGGGCATGAGACCACCGCAAGGGCGCTGGGCTGGGCCCTGCATCTGCTGTCGCGCACGCCCGATATCGCCGCGCGCCTGCAGGCCGAGGCCGATGGCTTCGATCCAGCCTCGCCGGACTGGGCCGAGCGCCTGCCCTGGACCCGGGCGGTTCTGGAAGAGACGATGCGCCTGTTCCCGCCGGCGCCGACCATGGCCCGCCGGGCGCTCGCGCCGGATGTCATCAACGGCCAGCCGATTCCCAAGGGCACGGCGGTGGTGGTGTCGCCGTGGATCCTGCATCGGCATAAACTGCTGTGGGACGAGCCGGAGGCCTTCCGGCCCGAGCGCTTCCTGCCGGAAAATCGCAAGTCCATCGACCGGTATGTCTATCTGCCCTTCAGCGCCGGGCCCCGTGTCTGCATCGGGGCGGCCTTCGCCCTGCAGGAGGCGATGATCGCGCTGGCGACCATCCTGCGCCAGGCCGACATCATCGAAACCCTCGGGCCCGGGCCCGTGCCCACCCACCAGATCACCCTGCGCAGCCGCGTCCCCATGCGGCTGCGTCTGCGGGCGCGGGACCGCATGACGACTGTCACAGTTCCGGTCTAGGTCGAAAGGCCAAGCCGGAGGAGCCACCCATGCGCAACCTTGATTCCCTGTCCCGCCGCGGACTGCTGCTGGGCCTCGGCGCGGGCACCGCCGCCATGGGTGCCGGACGGGCCGCCCTGGCCGATCCGGTGTTCGCCGAATACCCGTTCCAGCTGGGTATCGCCGCCGGCGACCCGCAGCCCGACGGCTTCGTGATCTGGACCCGTCTGGCTCCCGATCCGATGGCCATCGGATACGGCATGCCGTCCCAGCCCGTGCCGGTGAAATGGGAGGTCGCGACCGATCGCGGCTTCTCCAACGTGGC
>JACMRG010000333.1 GCA_014376585.1 Opitutaceae bacterium
ATGAGTTCGGCGCGCCCGGTGTCGCGGAGGCCGAACAGGGCGAGGGCGCGGAGACCGTCGAGGGTGGCGGTGAAAAAGCGGTTGTCCTCGTTGTCTTCGCGGAGAGCGGTCTCGGTGGTGGTGAGTGCGGCGCGGTAATCGGTGGCGGCGATCTGGGATTGGGCGAGGGCGAGGTTGAAGGCGTTGGGGAGGTATTTGCGCGAGCGGGCGAGGGCAAGGGTGCGTTGGACGAGGGCGGGTTGCGCGGTGTCGCTGCCGAACCAGGCGAGGAGGACGAGCGCCTGCGGGTCGGCGGCGAAATCGGCGAGGTAGGTGTCAACCTCGCGGGAAGTGGCGGCGGTCTCGCTCGTGGCGGGGGCGGTGTGGAGGACGTCGATGCGCGGACCGGGGCTGACGGGGTCGTTGAAGCGGCGGAGGAGGGCGGTCTGGCGCGCGGCGTCGGTGCGGCCGAGCTCGCGATAATAGCGGATGAGGGCGATGTAGAGTTCGTCGCGACGCGGGAAACGGGGGAGGTTGTTTTCTAGGCGGAGGAGGGCGAGGTCGGGGTAGCCGCGTTCCCAGTCGCAGCGCGCGAGCAGGATGCTGCCTTCGAGGGAGCGATCAAGGCCCCACGCGGAAATGAGTTGCTCGGTGGCATCGTAGCGGCCGCGGTGAAAATGGGCGGTGGCGGCCTGGAGCGCGGTGAACTGGTGGGCGAGAACGGCGTCGGGCTGGGTGGGTAGGAGCGAGGTCGCGAGGGTGATGACGCGGTCGTCTTGCTGGGCTTCGAGGAGGAGGCCGAAGAGGAGTTTTAAATAGTCGAGGTCGGCGCCGGCGAGTTGGGCGCCGGCACTGAGGGTGTGGAGCGCGAGATCGGGCCGGCCGAAGCGAATCTGGACGAACGCGAGCAGGCGCCGGCCGGCAGTGTCGTTGGGCACGCGGGCGAGTCCGGCGGTGAGGTGTTGGTAGGCGGCGGCGTAGTCCTGTTGCTCCAGTTCGATACGCGCGCGGGCGAGGTAGTGGCGACCGAGGGAGGCGCGGTGCTCGGACCAGCGCCACGGCAACGCGATGTTGAGATAGCTGGCGCCGGAAAAGTCGCGACTGGTGCGGATGTAGGTCCAGGCGGCGGCGGCGGCGGCGAGCCAGCCGAGGAGGGCGAGGATGCCGAGGGTGAGGGCGAGGCGGCGCCAGTAGATGTGGTAAAACGTAGTCGCGGGCGTCTGGAAGCGCACCCAAAGCTTACGACGGTGAAGCGGGTCGAGCGGGCTGAAATCGGAGGCGGTGGTTTTGGAGAGATCCACTGGGAGCGCGCAGTTTTTAGACGGCGCGGCGCGAATGACACGGCTAAAGTCGGGCCGGTGGTGGCAATCGGAAACCGGGGCCGCAACGCGACGGCGCGATTACGCGGTGGCGTAGGCCGGACGCGAACGGCCGACGCCGAGGCGTTTGCAGATGCGGGCGAGGGCGAGTTGGTCGCGGGGCGACAGCACGGCGAATTCGTGGGTCAGGCTGGCGGCGATTTTTGGGAAAAGCGCGCCGATGAAGCGCCGGCCCTTGGGCGTGAGATCGACTTTGATAAAGCGGCGGTCGGCGGCGTCGCGGGTGCGCAGGACCAGGCCGTCGCGCTCAAGGTTGTCCACGACGAGAGTGAGGTTGCCGCCGCTCTTCAGGAGTTTGGTGGCCAACTCGGACTGATAGAGCGGACCGAGATGGAACAGCGCTTCAAGCGCGGCGAACTGCGTGAGGGTGAGGCCTTCTGGCAGGACGAGATGGGCGCGCGATGTGACGGAGTCGGCGGCGCGCATGAGCTTGATGTAAGCGTCCAGCGCGAGGACTTCGGGCTTGGTGCCCTGATGATGTGTGCCCATCGGGTGGAAGAGGTGGGCGGGGGATGGTTTGATGTCAAATCAACGGCCAAATTAAGCGGATTAGACGGCGTCGATTTTGTTGATGCGGGCAATATGGCGGCCGCCTTCGAAGGGCGTCGCGAGCCAGACGGTCACGATGTGCAGGGCCTCGGCTTCGGTGACGGTGCGCTGGCCGAGGGAAAGGACGTTGGCGTCGTTGTGGGAGCGGTTCCAGATGGCGACCTGCTCGTTCCAGCAGAGGCCGCAACGGACGCCTTTGACGCGGTTGGCGACGATGGCCTCGCCGTTGCCGGAGCCGCCGAGGACGATGCCGCGCTGGTATTCGCCGCGCGCGACGGCCTCGGCGACGGGGCGGATGAAATCGGGATAGTCGCAGCTCGCCTCCGAATAGGTGCCCATGTCCCGCACGGTGTGGCCGGCCGTGAGGAGCAAGGCTTTGATGGCTTCCTTGTAGGCGAAGCCGGCGTGATCGGAACCGATGGCGATGGTGAAAAGCTGGGACATAGCGGCGGGGGTAGAAAAGGGCGGGAGATGGTAAGTGAACCTTGGCGGTGGGAAGCGGTCGTTATTCGATGCCGAACCGGTAGCGGCAAACAAAATTCCCCTTTGATGAAAACAACCTCCAAGATGATTTCGACCGGGCTATGGCTCGTGGTGGCGGCGCTGGGCGTGACGAGCTGCGCCTCGACCCCGGAAACCCGCTTGGACAAAAACGCTGCGCTGGTGGCGTCTTGGCCGGGGGATGTGCGGGCCCAGGTGCGGGCGGGCAAGGTGGCCGTCGGTTTCACGGCCGAACAGGTGCGGGTGGCGATGGGCGAACCGGATCAGACGCTGACGCGGACGGAGGCGCAGGTTTCGCGTGAGGTCTGGGTGTATTTGGACCACGGGCCCAAATTTAGTTTTGGTCTGGGCGTGGGTTCGGGCGGCGGTGGGTCGAGCACCAGCGGGGCGGTGGGCGTGAGCACAGGTGGCCGGGGTCTGCGGGAATTGATGCGCGTGATTTTTGAGGGCGGGCTCGTGAGCGCGATCGAGCAGATGAAGAAGTAGTAGGGGGAGATGGCCCGCGCGAAAGGCGCGAAAGGACGCGAACATCAGACCGCGTCGATCAAACGCCAAAAGGCGGCGGCGTCATTGAGATCGGAGAGGACGGCGGTGGGTTGATGTTCGGCGAGCGCTGCGACGGTGTGACTGCCCGTGGCTACTGCGAGGGTGCGGGCTCCAATGGCGCGGCCGCACGCAATGTCGTGGGGCGTGTCGCCGATGACCCAGACGCGGCCGGGCGGGAAATCGACGCCGGTGTGTTCGCGGGCGCGGCGGAGGGCGTGGGGGCCGAGGTCGTTGCGATGTTCGCTGTCGTCGGCGAAGGCGCCGAAAGGGAAGAAGTCCCAAAGGCCGTGGTGGGCGAGTTTCACGCGGGCGGCCCGGCAGACGTTGCCGGTGAGGAGGGCCTGGGTGAGGTCGGGGCGTTTGGCGGCGGCGGCGAGGAGGACGGGCACGCCGGGGAGGACGTAAGCGTTGGGATTGGCGAGTTCGCCGGGGAGTTTGGCGATGTAGCCGTCGAGATAGCGGAGAAAATTTTCCTCGGTATCGGGGATGCCGTGACGCACGAAGATCTGGCGGAAGATGTGGCGGTCGGTGCGGCCGGCGTAGTCGATGTCGTCGAGGGCGGCGGTGATGCCGAAGAGGTCGTGGAGGGCGGGGCGGAGGGCGCGGATGCCGGCGCCGCCGGAGGTGATGAGGGTGCCGTCGATGTCCCAGAGAAGAAGGGTTTTCACGTGAAACAAAAAGTGCCGGGAGGCGTCACTAGGTTGCGAATCTAAACCGTGTGTTTAAACGTTTCACCATGATGAAAACTTCAAATCTCTATCTCATGCTGGCCGCGCTGCTCTTAGCAGTGGGGCTGTCGGGCTGTGCCACGCCGGAAGGGCGCATCCAAAAAAATCCGGAAATCTTCGCGCGGCTTACGCCGACGCAGCAGGAGATGATTAAGAAAGGCCAGGTGGGCGTGGGCTTCGACCAGGAAATGGTGAAACTCGCGCTCGGCGAAGCAGACCGGGTGCTGGCGCGCACGGACCAGTCGGGCACGAGCGAAGTCTGGAGCTATGTGACTTACGACGGCGACGACGGCCACATGCTGTATCGCGGCTACTATCACCGCTACTACGGCTGGGGTGATCCACTCTATCCATACTACATGAATTTTCCGGCGCGGCGGATGCGTGAGCAGTTCAAGGTGACGTTTGGCGCGGATGGTAAGGTGGCGGCGATCGAGCAGGAAAAGCGCTGAGGGTGAGCTCGACCATCGGTCGGGCCTACAAATCGGAGAGGCGTCCGCGAGACGGGCGCCCCGCAGGCGGTTGAGCCAACCGACGCGAGCGTCAAGCGGGGACGAGGCGGGCGTGGGCTTCGCGCACGCGCACTTCGACTTTGAGTGAGCGCGTGGGGGCGCCGCGGTAGGTGCCGTTGATGGGGCGGATGTCGGCGTAGTCGCGGCCGACGGCGACTTTCACGTAGCGGTCGTCGGCGGGGCGGTCATGGGTGGCATCGAAAGCGGCCCAGCCGTAGCCGGGGACGTAGGCTTCGATCCAGGCGTGGGAGGCCTCGATCTCGCGGGGGCGGCGGGTGGTGTTGAAAAAGTATCCGCTCACGTAGCGGGCGGGAATGCCGAGGCTGCGGCAGAGGCCGAGGTGGACGTGGGCGAAATCCTGGCAGACGCCCATGCGGAGTTTGAGGGCGTCGTTGGCGCGGGTGTTCACGCCGGTGGTCTTGGGCTTGTAGGCGAAGGTGCGGTAGATGTGGCGACCGAGGCGGCAGACTTCGTTCCAAACATCGCTACGACCATCGGCGAGGGCGTCCTGCGCCTCTCGCCAGAGTTCGACCTCAAGCGGGACGTAATGGGAGCTGGTGTAGAACTCGGCAAGCATCTCGCGCTCACTGGAGTGTTCGAGATCGGAAGACGTGACGGAGGGGACTGGCGGGCGGTCGTCGTTGGGTGTGGTCTGGATGAAGGACTGGGCTTCGACGGTGAGCTTGGTGTGACCCTCCGCGATGTCGAAGTAGTGAATCGTATTGCCGTAAAAGTCGGAGTATTCTTGGGGTGTGGCGACGGGATCGAGGCGCAGATCGAACGAGGAGCATTTCTGCACGGCGTGGTCGAGGGGGGGGAGAGGAACTTCGTTGAAGCTGTCGTGCGCTTTGCCGGCGTAGATGAAGGTGGTGCGGTGGAGAATGCGAAGATGCATGGCCAGGCGGCGGTAGAAATAAGAGGGCGACGGTCGCGGGTGGGGCGCAGGTCGCAGATAAATTCGCTCCTACTGTTGCTGTTGTTGCTGCTGCTCTTCGGCGATGGCTTCGGCGGGATAAAACATCGTAGTCTGGACGACTTCTTCGCCGATGGTGTCGAGGGTGGTTTGGATCTCCTGGAGGAATTCGTGGAGGCCCTGGTCGATCACATCGGCGATACTGAGGGACTGGAGATCGGCGAGGAGGCGGCGGGCGGCCCGGGCGGCATCGGATTTGGGGCGGGCGCCGGTCTCGCCGAGGATGCGGCGGAGGAATTCCTCGACCTGCACGGCGCAGTAGTGGAGCGAGCGCGGAAAGGAATCGCAGAAGATGAGGAACTCGGCGGGTTTCCACGGGGGAATGGGGCTGCCGGGCGCGCGCCGGGAGGCCTCGGGTG
>JACMRG010000334.1 GCA_014376585.1 Opitutaceae bacterium
GCGCTGGCGGGTGTCGCCCAAGCGGAGCCGGCGTAAGAGAACGGCGCGCAGCGCGGACGGGAGGAGGCGCCAGCACGGCAGCCAGCGCGCGAGGCGCGGCATGGCGCGAAAGGAGGGATAGCCGCCGAAGAGTTCATCCCCGCCGAGACCGGAGAGGGCGACGGTGACGCCGCCGGCGCGGGCGGTCTGACTGACGTAGTAGGTGTTGATGCCGTCGCCGGTGGGTTGATCGAGTGCGCCGAGGAGTTTCTCAATGTCGCCAGCGACTTCGGCGCCGGTGAGAATGCGCGTGTGGTGAACGGCGCCGAGGTGACGGGCGGTCGCTTCGGCCTCGTGGGCTTCGGAGAATTCGGCTTCGCCGAAGCCGATGGAGAAGGTGCGCAGGGCGGTGCCGCTGGCGCGCGTCATGAGGCCGGCGACGACGGCGGAGTCGAGGCCGCCGGAGAGGAAGGCACCCACGGGCACGTCGGCGATGACGTGCGCGCGGATGGTATCGTCGAGGCGCGTGCGGAGTTCGTGGACAAACTCGTCGCGGGTGGCGCAGATTTTTTCCGCGGCGGGGATGCGGCTGAAATCCCAGGCGGAGGGGATCTCAAGGCGGCCCGCGCGGAAGGTGGCGTGTTCGCCGGGGCGGAGGCTGAAGATGCCGCGGTAGATAGTGCGCGGTGCAGGCACAGCGAGCCAGGCGAGATAGTCGGAGACGGAGAGCGGGTCGATCTCGGCGGTGGCGTGGCCGGAGGCGAGCAGGGCGTTGAGTTCGGAGGCGAAGAGGAGGCGCGAGCCGTCGTGGCGATAGTAGAGTGGTTTGATGCCGAAGGGATCGCGGGCGATGAAGAGGGATTGCGCGGTGGCATCCCACACGGCGAAGGCAAACATGCCGCGCAAACGCGAGAGGCAGGCCGGGCCCCACTGGGCGTAGGCGGCGAGGAGGACTTCCGTGTCGCAATCGCTGCGGAAGCTCCAGCCGCGGCCGGAAAGCTCGGTGCGGAGGGCGGCGAAGTTGTAGATCGCGCCGTTGAAGATGAGCGTGAACCGGCCGTCGGGCGTGCGCATCGGCTGGTGGCCGTGAGCGGGGTCGAAGATGGCGAGGCGGCGCATGCCGAGGGTGGCGTCGCCGCAGTCTTCGCGGCCGGCGTCGTCAGGGCCGCGGTGGAGCATGGCGTCGCACATGCGGTTTACGGCGCGCGCGCGCTCGGTCGGCGCGGTGTTGGGGTCAATAAATCCGGCTATGCCACACATGGAATCGGCGGGGGACGGAGAGTTGAGTGCTGAGAGTCGAGAGCCCGGTCTGCGGAGCGGGCGGTGCCCAACGGCGATGGGGAAGGCTTCGCCCCGTGACTTCCGGGCGGGAAGCGTCCGCGCTGGAGTCGCGGAGAGGGGAAATCATGGAATGAACCTGGGGCGTTACCCTCAGGTGGGTGCATCACAGGCACAGCGCGCGCCTGTTGCAACTCCTCTGACGGTAAGAAGATTCACGCAGCAATTGATGCGGCGATTTCCCGGGATTTTTCGGGTGAAACCAGCGACGTGACGAGCAGGAGGGCGAATTCGAGGGACGTGCCTGCACCGCGACCCGTAAGCAGCCGACCATCGGCGACGGTGCGCTCGGTGGAAAGGATCGCGGGTAATTCGGCGGCGACGGAAAAATGGGCGGTGTAGCGGCGGCCGGTGAGCAGACCGGCATCGTGGAGGACGGTGGGCGCGGCGCAGATGGCGGCGAGCCAGCGGGCGGCGGCGTGTTGGCGGAGGACGAGGGCACGGACGCGCGGATCGGCGCGCAGGTGAGTGACGCCCGGACCGCCGGGTAGGAAGACGCAGTCGAATTCGCGTTCGCCGAGGGCGGCGAGGGTGGTGTCGGCGTGGAGCGTAACACCGCTGCGGCCGGTGACGTGGATGCCGTCGCCCAAGGCGGCGGTGACGACCTCGACGCCGGCGCGGCGGAGCAGGTCGATGGGCGTGAGGGCTTCGATTTCTTCAAAACCGGTGGCGAGGATTGCCAGAATGCTGGGCATGGCGTGACGTTGGGGCGAATGAGTGCCGCTGCCCACGGAAATTTTTCGAAGGGAAAACGACTGGTGATCTTTGGCTGCGGCTATGTCGGCGCAACCGTGGCGCGGATCGCGGTCGCGCGCGGACTGCAGGTGACGGCGCTGACGCGGAACGTGGCCAAGGCGGACGCGCTGCGGTCGGACGGAGTGGGTGAAGTGATCGTGGGCGATCTCGCGGGCAACGCGTGGCACGAGCGGATCGAGGGCGGGGCTGACTATGTGTTGAACTGCGTAAGCTCGGGCGGCGGCGGGATCGAAGGCTACCGGCGGAGTTATCTCGAGGGGATGACGAGTGTGGTGGCGTGGCTGCGGACGCGGGGTGGGGCGGGTGCGGCGGTCTACACGAGCAGCACTTCGGTTTATCCGCAGGATGGCGGCGCAACAGTGGATGAGAATGCCCCGACGGGCGGGGAAGAACGGGCGCAGGTGCTCGTCGCGACGGAGCGGACTCTGCTCGACGCGGAAGATGCGGCGGCGGCGCGCGTCGTGCTGCGGCTGGCGGGGATTTACGGGGCGGGGCGACATCATTTGCTGGAGCAGGTGCGCGCGGGCGAGGCGGCGGGGCGCCCGGATTATCATCTCAACCTCGTGCATCGGGACGACATCGCGGCGGCGGTGTGGGCGGTGTGGGGCGCGGGACCGGGTGCGCATATTTTTAACGTGGCCGACGATGGGGCCGCCACGAAAGGGGAGATCGTGACGTGGTTGGCGGAGCGGATCGGGGTGGCGGTGCCGGTGTTTTCCGGGGTGCCGGCGGGCGGGCGGCGGGCGGTGACGCCGGACCGAATCATCGCGAACGGGAAGCTGAAAGCGGAGCGGGGTTGGCGGGCGAGTTGCCCGACGTTTCGCGAGGGCTACGAAAAAATCTTGTCACTTTAGGCGCGCGCCCGTCTCTCGACAGTTCACGTTCGAATCCCACCAACCCTTAATCTTTCAACACCATGGCCGGCGTAGGCAAACTCCTCAAACAAGCTCAGAAAATGCAGCGCTCGATCGAGTCGCTCCAAACCCAACTCGCGGCGAAGGAGATCGACGTCGCGACGGGTGGCGGCGCGGTGAAGATCAAGATCAACGGCGCGGGCCAATTTGTGGCGATCACACTTGATCCGGAATTCCTGAAGGAAGACGCGAAGCTTGTGAGCGAGACGCTGCTGGCGGCCGTGCAGGACGCCGCGAAGCAGGCCAAGGAATTTAACGATGCCGAGATGCAGAAGGTCACGTCGGCGTTCCAAGTGCCGGGTTTCATGTGAAGAATTTTCAATTTTGAATGCCGAACCGTCGCTTCGCCCGATAACTCGATTTTCGATGGGCGGATCGCGCGCCGCTGGAGCGCGCGACTTCCTCTAAATCGGGCATCGGTCCGAAATCAAAAATCGAGAATCCTAAATCGAAAATCCCATGACACCTGCGTTCGAGAGGCTGCAGAAGCAGCTCAAGCAACTGCCGGGTTTGGGCTACCGGTCGGCGGAACGCATCGCGCTGCACCTTTTGGTAGAAAAACCGACGCAGTTGTCGATGTTGGTCACGGCGCTGGAAGAGGCGGCGCAAAGTGTGCGGCGGTGCGAACGGTGCGGTAACATCGCCGAGGGGGCGCAGTGCGCGATCTGTGCGGACGAGCGCCGGGATCGGTCGGTCGTGTGCGTAGTCGAGCACGTGCCGGACCTCGTCGCGCTTGAGCGCAGCGGCGCGTATCGCGGCTCCTACCATGTGCTGCATGGGAAACTGTCGCCGATTCAAGGCGTGGGCCCCGAGCAACTGAATCTGGAATCGCTGCGCGCGCGGATTGATACGGGGGAAGTGGCGGAGTTGATTTTGGCGCTGTCAAACGACGTCGAAGGTGAGGCGACGTGCCATTACCTCACCGAGCATTTGCCGCCGGAGGGGGCGGTGAAAGTAACGCGCATCGGATTTGGACTGCCGAGCGGCGGCGGCGTGCTCTACGCGGATTCGGTGACGCTCAAGAGCGCGCTGGACGGGCGGCGGAGTTATTCGTGATTGCTGCGCGGGATTTTTCCACTTTCGTAGAAGAGTCCAGCGCGGGCGTAGTATATCGGTAATATGTGTGCTTCCCAAGCATGAGAGGCGGGTTCGACTCCCGCCGCCCGCACCACTTTCTCAGAGGGAGAGCTAAATTATAGGCCGAATGTTGTCAGTTTTTCTGGCAACAGTTCGTTGACGCAGCGCCGTCTTGCATGGAGGCAACCATGAAGGCGGGTTTTAGCGTTGAGAAAGTGGCGGTCACAAACGGACCGTTCAAATACACGGCTTATCGGCTGACGGGCTGGCAGGATGGCAGGCGCATCCGCAAGCAGTTCCCGAATCGGGACGAAGCCGAGGGCGCTCGGCTTGAACTAGAGATTCAAGCCGCGAACCGCGCGAACGCGATTCGCCCCGTTAACACCCGCCTGTCTCCCGCTCAGGTTGCGGAGGCAGAAGCCGTCTTCTCTCGCCTAGGCTCGCGCCCGTTGGCTGAGGCCGTCGATTGGTTCCTGGCCAACTATCGCCCGCCGAAGGCCGCAATGGCGCTAGCAACCGCAACGGCGGCGTTTCTCGTGGATCGGGCGCAACACGTCCGGCCCGTTGTTCTCTCCGACTACTCAAAAACCTTTAACCGGCTCAACGCAGAGTTTCCCGGCAAGAACGTGGGCGACATTACAACCGCCGACGTTCAACGCTTCCTTACGTCGCGGCAGATCGGAAAAAAGCGTTTCAATAATCTTCGCGGAGAGTTGAGCACGCTTTTCGCTTTCTGCATCAAATCGCCTCAAAACTGGATTGCCGAGAACCCGGTTAAGGCCGTGGAGGTTTTCAAGGTTAGCCGCGACCTTCCCGAGATCATAACGGCGGCCAAGGCCGCAGAGATCATGCAATTTGCCGAGAGCTACACAGGCGGGACGCGTGACCTTCCGCCCGGTTGCATGGTGCCATATTTCGCCCTCTGCCTTTTCGCGAGGTTACGCCCTTCGACGGAGAACGGAGAAATAAGCAAGCTCGCAGCGTCGCCCGACCTCGCGCGCGCAGTCGATACCGCGCTCGGCGCAATTCGCATCAGTCCCGAAATCTCGAAGGTTAAATCCGTCCGGCAAATCACCATTCAGCCTAACCTGGCGTCATGGCTTGCGCGATACCCGCTCAAGGATTTCCCGATTCTCCCGCTAGGGTCGAAGAAGATGGTGAACGAAATCCGCCACAAATTCGGCATCGGACAGGACGTGATGCGGCACACGTTTATTTCAATGCACGTCGCCAAGTTCAAATCTATGGGCGCGGCGGCGTTGGAGGCGGGCAACTCGGAGACGATGATTCGGAAGCACTATTACAACCTCGTCAGCGATGCGGACGCGGTGGCGTTTTGGGGGATAAAGCCGAGCGCGTAGAGGTGCGCGGGCGGGTTTGTGGATAACTCACCGTTGCCAGAGAGCGCGGGGGGCTTGAGGTGATTTCATGCCCTCATGCCTCGCAGCCGAGCCCGTTTTGATTGCGCGAGCGGTGAAGGCGCGCGGATCAATTTTGCGCAATAAAACCCAAGACAGACACGCGCGCAGGCCGTAAGTTGGATGCATTGAAATGCACTCATTGACACCCACACGCATCTAAAATGACCAACGCACAGCTACTAAGCCGAGACGCCTGCATTGCGCTAATCTTCGCGCCCGAGTCGCGCCCGTCGCCCCGAACGTGGGAAGCATGGAAGGCGCGCCGAATGATCCCTTACACGAAGCTTGGCCGGCTCTGTTACTACGACGCCGAGGCCGTCCGCAACGCCCTAGCAACCCGTTTTTCCGTTAACTCCCGTCCCACCGCATGAAATCGACCCGAGCGCAGCAGTTCAAAGGCATCAGCCGTCACAGCGCCGCGAAATCGGCCAAGCTGTTCGAGAAACCACGTCAGCGGAAGCGGGGTGCCCGTTGAACTTATCCCTATCTAGCGGACCGGCCTTCGCCTTTCCTCCGAACAGTCCCGAAGCCGAGCACGGCCTTCTTTCATGCATCTTAACCGAAGGCGCTGACGTTTTCACTCGCGCAGTAGAAGCGGGCGTCCGCGCTCTGTCTTTTTATGACCGCAAGTGCGCAGCGATTTTTGAGTCATGCGCTCGAATACACCAGAAGGGCCAGCCAATCGAAACCCACCTCGTAGGAGAGGAGCTGGAAAAAGCGGGGAAACTTGGGGAAATAGGGCTTCCGTTTCTGGTCGATTGCTCGAAATCGCAACCGACTACGATCAAGGCCACGCACTACATTGATACCGTCCTAGATTTCTCGGCAAAGCGGGAGACAATCACCGCCGCTCAGTTGGCGAAGGAAAAAATTGAAAGAGGGGGGGACACGCGCGAGACAATCGAAAGCCTCACAACCCAGCTTAGTGCAATCACCGGATCGACGCTAACGCGAAGCAAGGGTTTCACGATTTATAGCGCGGCGGATTTCGAGAACTACAGCCCGCCCGAAGAGGATGCCCTTTTGGGTGAAGCGGGCGGACACATCTATTGGCGCGACCGAGAACTTGCCCTGTTGCTCGGCCCCGGTGGCGTCGGCAAGTCACGGTTGGTTCTTCATCTGGCAATCTCGCAAATCCTGAGCCGTGAATGGGTCGGGTTTGAGATGCTAGGCACGCAGCGACGTTGGCTGATTATGGGAAACGAAAACAGCGCGCGCCGCTACCAGAGCGAACTGCGAATGATGCTCAGCGACGCAACACAAGCCGAGCGAAGCCAGGTTGACGACCATCTCTTCATTCAGTTCGTGGACGACACCGCCGACTCGCTCTCGCTAGACGATCCGGTTGCCGTAAAACTTTGGCGTGCGACCGCTGCGAAAGTCCGCGCCGACGTGCTTGTCGTTGATCCGTGGGAGGCGGTCATTCCCGGTAACGATTGCAATGATGCGGTGGCAACGCGCGAAGGAGTGCGCCAGCTCAGGGCGATCTTCTCGCCGCACAGCCCGCGCTTTACCCCGCTTATCGTGCACCATGCACGCGAGGGCGCAGAAGCGGCCCGCAAGGCGGAAGGATTCGACGCCGGCGCATTTGCCAAGGGGTCGAAGACTCTCCGCAGCATGGCGCGGTTCGGAATTAACGTTGCGCCCGAAGATCCCGACGACGGCGCGCGCGTTGTGCTGGCGTGCGGAAAGATGAACAACGCGCGAAAGTTCATCACCCGAGGCGCGGTCATGGACGCCTCAACGCATCTCTACTCCTGCAACCCTTCCTTCGACGTGGAGGCATGGCGCAACGACGTTGAAGGCAAACGAGGGGGGAAATCTTGTTCTGTTCGAGATGTGGTCGAGGCGGTTCGGGAAGGCGTTCACAAGTCCGGCCAAATAGTAAAAGCAGTCATGGAAAGCACCGGAGCGAGCCAGCGAACGGTAAAGGCCCGATTGGGGGATGCGGTGCGCGCGAAATATCTCGCGAGCTGCGAGCCTTACGGAAGCTACACGCTAGGAAATAAGAAGTTATGAACGGCTTGTGCAAACCCGTGCAACTTGCACAACGCCCTGCACGAGTTTGCCCGCTGGAGTTTGTGCAAAGTGCAACCCCCCTTGTAGGGGTTGCACTTGCACAAGCTCGGTTTGGACGAAACCAGAAGCAGGCCCAGTGACTCGAACCGCTGAGCTAATTCCGACCCTCCCCGCTCTCCGATGCCTCGACCGGCTGGCGGACGCCTGGCCCGTGATCGTCACAGACACCCGCGAGCAAATGCCGTTGCGCTTCGTTAACCTGCCAACCCTGCCCGGCACCCTCACAAGCGGAGACTACGCCGTAAAAGGGCTGGAACAGACCGCAGCGATTGAGCGTAAAAGCGCCGCCGACCTCGTTTCGTCCGTGACGCATGACCGCGACCGATTCGAGCGCGAGCTGCACCGCCTTCGCGGGATGCGATTTGCGCGCGTGCTGGTGACGGCTCCGCGCGCCGCAATCGCAGCCGGGGACTATCGCAGCAACGCGAACCCGCGCGCCGTGCTGGCTTCGTGCGACACGTTCGAGGTTCGTTATGGGGTGCCGTTCGTCTTCGCCGATGACGACGCAGCCGGGGCTTTGCTGGTTGAGCGCTGGCTCTGGTTGGTTGCGCGCGAGGCCGTGAACGCTGCAAACGATTTGGCGAGGGCTTGCGGACTGACCCAGCGCCAAGCCGCAGCCTAGCCGCCGCAGCCGACGAGCCCCAACGAGCGCACCCGCGCAGGTCCGCGCGCGAGCAACCGCGCACCGGCCTGCGTTGACGGCGCCGGCTTAGGTATATGGCTCACGTTCAAACCTCGCCAGTTCCGAAGCTCGCCACCGTCGGCGGCATCTCTTCCCGCGCCGGCCTTCATCGCTCCACCGTTTCGCGACTACTCAGCCACGGTCTCGTAACCCCAGACTTTTGGATTGTATCGGGTGAGGCATTACAGCCGCTGTTCGAGATCGCCCGCCTCGCTGAGATCAAAGCCGCCGCCTGCAAAAAGTAATTTCAAACCCATGCTCAACGCACAATACAGACTCCCCGGCGAAATCGTCGCCCAACAACTCGAAGAAATCGGCTTCAAGGTTCAAACTGACCTCGCCGCGACCAACTCGAAAGCCGCCGCCGCCGCCCGCCCCGATGCCGCCGCCGAGGAGGTCTTCGACTCCGTGATGTCGTTGGATAGACAGGCTGTCGCCGCGATGCGCCAAGAGTTTTCTGCCCGGCTCATCGAGCGCGAGGCCACGATCAAAGACCTTCGCGGGAAGCTCGCCACGGCTGAACTGCTCAGCGCCGCTAACCTCGGCGTTCCGCCGATCCATATCGCCCCATACGGCGGCGGTGACGTGCTTGCGACCTACAACAATTTAACCGGAAGCGCGCGCGCCGCCTACTTTGCCAAGCACGAGAAGGCCATTTGGGCCGCGCACTCCAAAGTCTCAGACCAATCCGTTTCGTAACTCTTACCCGCTCCCACCATGGCCAATAAATTCCAGAATAACACCGCGAAGCGCCCTGCTTTTGAAGTCTTCCTGAACGAGTCCGCCGGCTTCGTGCCTAAGAAAGTTGCCACGGCGTTTCTGTCTTTTGAAAAGCAATACAACGACGTGACTAAAGAGCGTGCGAAATACGCACCGACCGAAGCGCAGCGGGTAACGGATGCGCTGCGCGACAAGACCCACGCCGACCCTTCCCCCGCGAATCTGGCCGCATTTTCGGCACACACACCCGAGGAGATCAATGCGCGGTTCGCCAATACCGCGAACGCATTGGCCAATATCCAGAACGAGATTATCGAGAAAAACAAATGGGTCGGCTTGGCAATCCTCGCCGAAGCTTTGCCGATTGTAGATCGAGAGATTGAAGCGGTCGAAGCTAACGGGCGCAAAGCCTTCGCCAGGTTCGGCGCAGTCTATGACCCGGCGCAGGATTACCTTCTGCTTTCCCTGAGCAAGTGGCGCGACCTCGTCACGGGGGTCTTTAGTAGTGACCGACCCGGTGCGCGCCCCGACACCGTGCGGGAGTGGTTCGGCCTGCTACCGGTAGCGAAGGGCCTACTCGGCTAAACAAACAATTTCCGCACGCGCCGCCGTTGTCTCCCTGGTCATTTCAAACGGGGGTGGATTCATGGCGGTGCGTGCGGATTACTTTATGAATAAAGAAACACCAACGAACCAGACGGCGCAGACTCGGACCAACGCCGACATTCTCGCATCGCTCATCTGTGAAGCAGATGTAGGAAGCGCGACGATCCTCGCGGCTCGGCGTGAAGTATGCGCAGAATACGCCGAGCGTTTGCGCAAACTAAGAGACGTGAAGGTGGCGTTGCACATAGCCCGCGCGAAGAAATCGGAAGAGCTGTTCGACCTCGGCTCGGTTCTCTCCCCGGAAATCTTGCGGCTGCTCAGCGATCCAACGAACGGGCTTTGAGAAAAGCGGCGGAAGCGGCGGTCAAAAATAAATGAGGACTCTCTTTGAGGTCCGCTCTCTTCGGAGGTAAGGCGTCGCGCGGACCTCTTCCATCAGCACCACCCTAACCAAAATAGACATGACA
>JACMRG010000335.1 GCA_014376585.1 Opitutaceae bacterium
AAGACCTGCCACGCGCGATCGAGGCGGCGCACGCGGCCGGGCTCAAGGCCGAGATGATCACGACGGAGATCACGAGTGCGCGCGATCCCGGCGTGGAGACGCTCCTCCGCACCGCCGCCCAGCAAGGGGTGAAATATTACCGCCTCGGCTACTGGGATTACGACCCGAAGCTTGGCGTCGTGGGCACGTGGGAGAAATTGAAACCCGCGCTCAACGAGCTCGCCGCGCTCAACGCGAGCCTCGGCATCCATGGTGCGATTCAAAATCACTCGGGCACCCGCGTCGGTGGCGCGGTGTGGGATGTTTACGAACTCCTGCGCGACATCGATCCCCGCTGGCTCGGCATGCAATACGATATCCGCCATGCCAGCGCGGAAGGCGGCCAGTCTTGGCCGGTGGGGCTCAAGCTGCTGCGGCCGTGGATCCGCTGCACGGCCATGAAGGATTTCAAATGGCTGCAATCACCTGGTGCGGCCGCGATTGAAAACACCCCGTTGGGAGAGGGGATCGTGCCGTTGGACGCGTTCTTCAAACTCGCGGCCGAGCTCAAAATGGGCGGCCCGATGTCGATGCACTTCGAGTATCCGCCCTTCGAACGTGCGACCAAGCCCCTCTCGGCAGAGGAGCAGCGCGCGCAATTCGCGGTCGGGATGAAGAAGGACCTCGCCGTGCTGAAGGGCGTCATGGCCAAACACCGGCTCGCGTGAGCGCCCGGCCACGCATCACGATCGCCGCCGTCGGCGCGAACTTCGAGCGCGAGCCGCTCGTGCGGCCGTTTGGATTCAAGGGCGGCTACATGTCCGAGATTTGGCAGAGCGTGGCCATGCTGCAGAGCACGGGCGGGAAACGCGGCGTCGGGTTGTGCTCGCAGGGCGTGCTGTGGAGCGATGCGCACGTGTTTGCGGGACATTCCGAGAGCGGCGGCAACGCGCTGATGTATGCGATGAGCGAGTGGGCGGTCCAGCAGATCAAGGGCGCGAGCTTCTCCGATCCCATCGAGCTGCTGGAGGCGATCCGGCACGACGTTCACGCCTACGGAAAAAAGATCACGGGCCACGCCGGGCTGCGCGAGACGTTTGCCTTGAACGCGCTCGTGGGCGTCGATTTCGCGGCGTGGCGGCTCTATGCGGCGGAAAACGGCATCACTAATTTCGACGAGCTCATCCCCGCGGCGTATCGTCCCGCGCTCGCGCACCGGCACGCGCGGGTCGCGAGCATTCCACTGATGGCCTACGGCATTCCCATCGAAGAGCTCAAGGCTGCGGTCGCGGCCGGCTATTTTTTCATGAAGATCAAAATCGGCCAGCCGGGGACGCAGGCCGAAATGCTGGAAAAGGACAAAGCGCGCATCAGCGCCATCCACGCGGCCATCGGCGATGCCCGCACGCCCTGCACGGCAAACGGAAAATTGCCTTACTACTTCGATGCGAACGGCCGCTACGAGAGCAAGGAGACGCTGCTGCGCCTGCTCGACCACGCGAAGGCCATCGGGGCATTCGAGCAGATTGCGCTAATCGAGGAGCCGTTTCCCGAGGAGCTAGAGATCGACATCCGCGATATCCCCGCGCGGGTCGCGGCTGATGAGAGCGCGCACACGGATCGCGATGCGTTGAAACGGATCCAGATGGGCTACACCGCAATCGCGCTGAAGCCGATCGCAAAGACGTTCAGCATGTCGCTGAAGATCGCGCGCCTCGCGCACGAGCACGGCGTGCCGTGTTTCTGCGCAGACCTCACGGTCAACCCGATCCTCGTCGAGTGGAACAAGAGCGTGGCCGCGCGGCTCGCGCCGTTTCCGGGGCTGGGGCTCGGGCTGGTCGAGACGAACGGACATCAGAACTACCGGCACTGGGAGACGATGCGCGGCTATCATCCGCAGCCGGACGCGCCGTGGGCGCGCACGCAGCGCGGGGTATTCGAGCTCGATGCCGACTACTATGGTTGCAGCGGCGAACTTTTTGCGCCGTTGCCCCACTACGATAGTATGTTTGGTCCCGCTGCCGGCTGACCGCGCGCACTCAGGCGGGCTCGAGCGCGCCAAGAAATTCTTCCGATGAAACTGCAATTTTCCTTCTCAGAACCTCGCCGCGAAACCCTTCGTCCATACTTCCGGATTTTTCGGGTCGCGCGGTTCCCGCGGAGGTTACCGCTCCGTCGCCAACTGTGATGAGAGTTCGTTTTTCACCGGCTAGGCTGGTCGCAACGGCGGGCGCGCTTGGCGCAATTTTATTCGGGCTGAGTGCGCCGCAGAGTTTGGCGGCCGATTCGGGAAAAGCCGGTCCTTCGCCCGAGCGTCCGGCGCCGCTGGCGTGGGTCGAAGCGGATTTTCCATTTTTTTCCTCGGTCCTCGACGCGCGGAAGGCCGGCGCAGATTTCCCCGCCGACAATCTCACGCCGCGCGGAATTATCCTTAATCTCGGGCAGGATTGCTGGGCTTGCTTCGATCCGGATCTGTTGCGCGTATCCGCTCTCTGGCAGGGCAAAGGGGTTTCCGCCAAGGCACTCGCGCCGGGCTCCCACCACGATGTATCGCGCAAAACTCCGAGCGGACAGACGCCCGCGCCCGCGCCGGAAGGCAAGGTTTGGTTCGCCAACGGCATTTACCCGGGCTGGCAGGCCGGCGAGCAGTTCTCATCCCGCGATCCGCGCGAACCCGCACCTAGCCCGGAGGAGGTCGGCCGTGGGCCGATCGCGGAGTCGATGGGCCGCTTCGACGCCGTGCGGTTGGTCGGGGCTGGAGTGGTCCTAGAATACACGGCAGGCGGAGCGGGCGTGCGCGAATCGTGGACGGCCTCGCCGACCGCGACCGGTCCGGTCATCGCGCGGCGCATTCAAATCACTCCCGACCGGCAGGCCCTCCGGCTGGCGCTGGGCTACAAGGCGTCTGGTGCAAGCTTCGTGCTCCAAGTCCCGGACAACGCGGGAAACGGCGTGGAGATCGTCGAGGAAAACTCGGTGTGGACGATCCGCGTCCGCCCTCACGTCCAGGCGATCGACTTCACGGTGGTTTTTAACGCGGGCTCGGCCCCGCCGAAGCGGGCGGAGATGGCCGCGCCGCCGTTTCCCAACGGGCCCAGCCCCACCCGCTGGCCTGACGAGGTCGGCGCCAAGGTCGTGCTGTCGGCGGGGAAAGATGCCTACGTGGTCGATCAGATCGGCCTGCCGGAAAACAATCCCTGGCGGCGCAAGCTCCGTCCTTCCGATATCCAGTTTCTGCCCGACGGGACGGGAATTCTCGTCACGTTGGACGGAGATGTGTGGCTGGCGCGCGGGCTCGGCGACCCCTCCGGCGCGGTGCGCTGGAAACGATTCGCCTCCGGGCTGCACGAACCCATGTCCGTCGCGGTTCGCGAGGGGCAAATCTACGCGTTCGACAAGAACGGGATTTGGCGGCTGCGAGACACGGACGGGAACGGCGAGGCCGATGTGCACGAGCTGTTTTCCAACGCCTTCGCGCAGACGGCCGACATGCGCGAATTCCCTTCGACCATCCGGCTCGCCCCCGGGGGCGAGTTCATCATCGCGAAGGGCGGCCAGCAGGACACCACGCTCGGCAAACACAACGGGAGCGTGCTGCGGGTCTCAGCCGACGGCCGCAAATCCACCGTGCTCGGCTTTGGTTTCCGGCAGCCCAATATCGGGGTGAATATCCGCACGGGCCTCGTGACCGCGAGCGACCAGCAGGGCCAATACATCCCTTCGACGCCGCTGCACATCGTGCGCGACGGGCAGTTCTACGGTTTCCTCGCCGCCTTTCAGCCGAAGGAAATCTATCCCGCGCCGATCGCCGATCCGCTCACGTGGCTTCCGCACGCGGTCAACGCCTCCGCGCTTTCCCAAGTCTGGCTGTTTGGCGCGAAGATGGGCCCGCTCAACGACGCGCTCATCCACATCGGGTTCAACAAACCGGAAATCTTCCGCGTCCTGCTCAACGACCGCGGCACCCGGCCGCAGGCGACGGCGGTGAGCATCACGCGGGCCTTTTCGTTTCCGCCGCTCAACGGCTCGGTGAATCCGGCCGACGGCCAGCTCTACCTCGCCGGCTTTCAGGTCATCGGCTGGGGTAATGTAATCGACACGCCGGCCGGCCTCGGCCGCGTGCGCTACACGGGCGCTCCGCTCACGCTGCCGCGCGAGGTCGTGCCGATGGACCAAGGCGTTTTGCTGCGCTTCGAGACCGCGCTCGACCCGGTGAAGGCCCGCGACCCCGCGAGCTATTCGCTCCAGACGTGGAGCTACCGGCGCACCTTCAAATACGGTTCACCGCAATACAAAGCCGACGGCACGCCCGGGCAGGATGCGCTCACCGCCAGCAGCGCCTACCTCGCGCCCGACGGACGCAGCGTGTTCGTGGCCGTCCCCGGCATGCGGCCGGTGATGCAACTGCGGGTCGGCTGGTCGCTCGCGACGGCGGACGGCGCGGCGTTTTCCGAGAATGCTTACACGACGCCCTACGAGCTCGCGAAGTTTGACCCGCGGGCCGAAGGGTTTGGCGACATCAAGGTGGACCTGACTCCGCGCGCGGCGGTCGCCCAGGCCGGCGGGACGGTGAGTCTCGCGGAGGGCCGACGGCTCGCGCAGTTTTACGCGTGCGTGGCCTGCCACGCGGCCGAGGAGACGGCCTTGGCCAAATCGGGCCCGACCTGGCGGGGGCTCTTTGGCACGACGCGCACGGTATTCGTCGCCGGGAAAAGCAGCACGGTCACGGCGGATGAAAACTATCTCAGGGAATCCATCCTCGAGCCCAACGCGAAGATCGCCTCGGGCTTCGAGAAAGGCGAATATGCCATGCCCAGCTTCGCCGGCATCCTGAACAGCGAGCAGGTCGATTCTCTGATCCTCTACATCAAGAGTCTTCGTTGAACCGCCTGCACGGGCTACTCAAAAATCCGAATCGCTTCACCAGATGATATTAGCCGAGGCTGTTGCCAATTCTTCCGTCAAAAACCCACCGTCCGAAATGCCCGTCACCATCAAAGACATCGCGCGTGAATCTGCGGTCAACGTCTCCACGGTTTCACGCGCCCTGAGCGGTTCGTATGGCGTCCACGCCAAGACCCGGGCGCACGTGCTGGCCGTCGCCGCCCGGCTGAACTATCGGCCCAATCGGGTGGCGCGCGGGTTGGCGACGGGGCGTTCCCATACGTTGGGGCTGATCGTGAGCGACATCCGCAACCCTTTTTTTGCTGAAGTCGCCCGCGGCGCGGAGGACGCGGCGCGCGCCGGGGGCTGCGACCTGATTCTCTGCAACAGCGATTTGGACGCCGAAAAGCAGATGAGATACGTTCGCTCGCTCCTGGAGATGCGCGTCGACGGCATCATGATGAACTCGGTAGCGACCTTAGAGCGTGAACATCTCCATCAACTCGCGACCTGCACGGTGCCGATCGTGCTGCTAAACCGCACGGCGCCGGAAAAGTTGTTCTCGACCGTCAACGCCGACAACGAAGCCGGGGGTGTGATCGCCGCGGAGTATTTGCTGCGGCTGGGCCACCGCCGAATCGCCCACCTCAGCGGCCCTCGTCGGCACGGCAACATGACTGATCGGGCGCGCGGATTTGCCCGGGTCATCAACGGTAATGCCTCTGCCAAGCTGACGCTCATCCGGGGAGAAAACACCTTCGCGGGAGGCTACGAGTTGGCGAAGGAGTTGCTCCAGCAGAAGCCTGAGCCGACCGCGATTTTTGCGGCGAGCGACCTCATGGCCTTTGGCGTCCTGCGCGCCATGATCGAACTGGGACGCCGCGTGCCGGAGGATATTTCGGTGCTGGGCTTCGATGACATCGAACTGGCGGGCGTGGTGCAACCGCCGCTCTCGACCATCCGCCAGCCAAAATACGAACTGGGCAAAGCCGCCGCGGAAATCCTGCTCGCCCATTCCGGCGACAAATCCAAACGCGGCATCGAACACCGGACATTTGGGGTTGAACTCGTCGAACGGAAATCTTGCCGGACCCTCCCATGAAAAAGTTGCCCCGCAGCGATTGCATCCCGGTCAATCCCCGGGGGCGGGAATCATGAAATTATCCCGCTGGCGCTGGGTCATGGTGGGCTTCGCTTTTTTGGCGACGGTCATCAATTATCTCGACCGGCAAACGCTCTCGGTTGCGGCACCGGCGCTGCGCGAAGAGTTTCACCTGAGCAACGTCGCCTACTCTCGGGTAATTTTCGGATTCCTGCTGGCTTACACGATTATGAACGGGGTATCGGGCGCGTTGATCGACCGGTTGGGCAGCAAGGTCGGCTACGCGATCTGCGTGGCGTGGTGGTCGGCGGCGGCGATGCTCCACGCTTTTGCCCAGGGCGCGCTCAGCCTCTGGTTCTTTCGGTTTCTGCTGGGGATGGGAGAAGCGGGCAATTGGCCGGCGGCCATCAAGGTCGTGGCCGAATGGTTCCCCGCCAAGGAGCGCGCGCTGGCCTGCGGACTTTTCAACAGCGGCTCGGCGGTGGGGGCTATTCTGGCACCCCCGTTGGTCGCTTGGGTCCTGCTGCAGTTTGGTTGGCGGATGGCGTTTATCTTAGTCGGTGTCACCGGTTTTGTATGGCTCGCCGCGTGGCTCGCCTTCTACCGCGAACCGCCGGCGGTGTCGCCGGATGCCGCCGGTGACGAAGCGCCCGCCGCCGCACCGATTCGCCTCTCGGTGGGCCAGCTCCTGCGGACGCGCTTCGTGGTGTGCTTCATGATCGCGAAGGTGTTCATGGACCCCGTCTGGTATTTTTATATCTTTTGGTTCCCGGAATACCTGAAGCACGCGCGCAACTTCAACATGGCGGACATCGGCAAGTATGCGTGGATTCCGTTTTTCATCGCCAGCGCGGGAAATCTCTTGGGCGGATTGCTATCTGGCTGGCTCCTGCGTCGGGACTACTCAGTGACTGTGGCGCGCAAGGCTTCCGTCACGTTCTTCGCCGTCTTGATGAGCGCCGCGATCCCAGCTGTGCTGGTGCAGGATGCCAGCGTGTCCATCGCCTTTGTGTCCGTCGCGATGCTCGGCTACACGGGCTGCGCGTCCAACATGCTGGCGATGCCGGCCGATGTCTTTCCGGGCAACGCCGTGGCCTCCGTTTACGGATTGGCGAGCATGGGTTCCGGCTTTGGCGGTATGCTCTTCACGCTGATCACCGGCTGGGTCGTAGATCACTTTTCCTACACGCCAGTGTTTTTTGGGTTCGGAGTGATGCCTCTCATCTGTGTGCTGATCCTTTGGGTGTTTCTCGGTCCGTTGCGTCCGCTGCTTTTGGTTAAACAGAAGGAGTAATTTGCAGGGGCGGGGCGGGATGGCCTTTGTTAGGCTGCACAAACCGAATTCGTGTAATAGTGTCCTGCATGGAAACTACGCGTCTCGTTTTTCGCTGGGTGTTGGCGGTGTTCTTCGTGGCGGCGGGGCTGAATCATTTCCGCGATCCGGCGACGTATCTCGGGATGATGCCGCCGTGGCTGCCGTGGCCGGGCGCAATGAACGCGATCAGCGGGGCGGCAGAGGTGCTGGGCGGAATCGGGCTGCTCGTGCCGGTGACGCGGCGGGCGGCGGGGTGGGGATTGATCGCGCTGCTTGTGGCGGTGTTTCCCGCGAACGTGCATGTGGCCATGCAGGGGAAGATGCCGGGCTTCGATTTTTCGCCGGTGGTGTTGTGGGCACGGCTGCCGTTTCAGGCGGTGTTCGCCGTGGCAGTGTGGTGGGTGGCGCGGGAGCGGGACGGGGCCGCGCGCGAGTAGGGCGCGGGGAGGCGGCGCGGTCAGGCGTGGATGATGGCGCGGAGGCCGTGCACGAGGCGGCCGATGCCCTCGGCGGCGGTGCTCTCGGTCAACGATCCGTAGGCCACGCGCAGGTGGCAGCCGTCTGCGGGGGTGAAGCCGAAGGCGCTGCCGGGGATGACGGCGACGCCGTGTTCGCGGATGAGTTTTTCCGCGACTACGAAGGGCGGGAGCGCGCTGCGGAGGCGCGGGAGAAAATAGAACGCGCCGTCGGCGGGCGGGATTTCGGCGAGGCCTCCGGCGACGAGCGGGGCGAGCTCGCGGCGGACGACGGTGCGCACGGCGGCGAGGGCGCGGAGTTGTGCGCGCACGTAGGGCGTGCCGCCGCCGGCGTTGGCGTCGAGCGCGCCGAGGGCGGCGAATTGGGAAATCGCGGGCGGGCAGATGACGAGGGTGTCTTGGATTTTGCGCAGGGCGGACTCGAGGTGCGCGGGGTAAACCATCCAGCCGATGCGCCAGCCGGCGAAGCCGTGGGATTTCGACAGTGAGTGGAGCGAGAGCGTGTGCGCGGCGGCGCCGGGAATGGAGGCGGGTGAAAAATGCGCGGCGCCGTCGTGGGTGAAGGCGGCGTAGGCTTCGTCGTGCACGTGGTAGATGCCGTGCTCGGCGCAGAGGGCGTTGACGGCGCGGAGGGTTTTTTCGGGGTAAACGGCGCCGGTGGGATTGTTGGGCGAGACGGTGAGGATGGCGCGGGTGCGCGGGGTGATGGCGGCGCGGAGGGCGGCGAGGTCGAGCTGGTAGTCGGCGTCAGTGGGGACGAGGACCGGGCGGCAGTCGGCTAGCGTGACGGCCATCTCGTGGTTAAAATAATAGGGCGTGGGCACGATGAACTCGTCGCCGGGATCGGCGAGGGCGAGCACGGCGTTCATGAAGGCCTGGTTGCCGCCGGCGGTGACCATGATGCGGTTGCCGTGGGCTTCGCCGGTGGGGACCGCGTGGTCGGCGGTGAGTTTTTGGGCGATGGCGTCGAGGAGGGCGGGGATGCCGGCGACGGGCTGGTATTTGTGGAGGGTGGGATCGGCGAGCGCTCGCACGAGGTGCGCGGTGGCGGCGGGGGGCGGGCCGTAGCCGACCACGCCTTGGCCGAGCGAGATCGTGCCGGGGTGGCGGCGGATGAGATCGGCGATGACGGGGATGATCGGCGACTGGGTGGCGGCGGCGCGGCGGGATTCGGCGGGCATAGGCGGAGGCGGCGGGGAGCGGGCGGGCGAGTTTTTTCGGAGCGGACCGGGAGTTTCGTTCTCCGGCGGGACGGGCGACGCGACTATTTCGAGAAGGTGCGGGGTTTGGAGGCTACGGTCTGCGGGAAGGGCACGCCCCAGAGCGTGGCCACTTCCTGCACGGTGGGGTTGCCGCCGGGGACGAGGTGTTTGAAGACGTCGGCGAAGCGGAGGCTGCACTGGAGGCGGCGCTGGGTTTTCGAATCGATCTTGGGATTGAAGACGATGATCGACTCGGAAAACGGCGGTGCGTTTTTGATTTTGAGGGCGGCGGCGCGGGCGGCTTCGGGCGTGAGGGATTTGTCTTTGATGACGGCATCGAGGCGGCGGACGTCGGCGAGGGTGACGGGGCCGAAAAGTTTTTTCCACGCGGCGGGATCGATGCGCGGGGCGACAATATTCACGAAGCGCTTCACGTCGCCCTCCTGCCGCCAGTAGCCGATGACGAGGATGAAGGGCTCGTCGATTTTGATCTGGCGGAGCGCGTCGCCGAGATCGACGGGCGTGCCGTATTTGGCGGCTTTCGGATTAACGGGGACGCCGCCGTGGAGTTTGTTGGCGGCGGCGGGGATGTCCCATTTCTGGGTGTAGCTGGCAGGTTGGTAGCCGTCGAAGAAGGTGTCGCGGACCCAGGTTTCAAGGACGAGGCCGTGTTGTTGGACTTCTTGAGCGAGCGTCGCGGCGGTAAGCGCGACAACGAGCGCGATGAGGCGCGGGAGTGGGAAGAGAAAGCGCGTCATGGTGACGGCGGCGCGAGGAGCGCGCGGACATCATCTTCGAGAGGCGCGGGGGTGCGTCGGGCGAGCCGGTAGGTCGTGGTGGCGGTCACGGTCTCGCCGGGGCGGAGGGCTTGGAGCGGGCCGAGGGTTTCGAGTTCGACGTAGGGAAAGGGGTTCTCGTTGCCGTAAATTTCGACGCTGCAACCACCGTCGGGGTAATCGGCACCGGCGACGCGGGGAATCGTAATGCGAAGGAGTTGGTGGGTGCCGGCCCAGACGAGCGACGCGCCGTCGTTGCCGGTTTTTTGGGATTTGGCGGGGTTACGGGTGAAGCGCATCCAGTTGTTTTCGCGGCGAAGAAATTCTTCGGGCACCGACCATTCCTGGGTGGTTCCGGTGGGGAAGCGCGATTTCTCCGGCACGGGCATGAACACGGCGACGGGGTCGCGGAGCTGGGTGATAACCCAGACGGACACAGTGGCGGGCCCGCCGGAGATTTTTTCGTAAGTCGTGGCGATGCGCATCACGGGCTCTGTCGGATCGAGGCTGATGCGGCGGAGGGAGCGCAGGCCGGATTTGGGATCGAGGGGCGACGAGAGCGTGACGATGCCGGCGGGGTCGATGGCGGCCGTGTGGGGTGCGGCGTCGAAGGCGACGGGCGGCGGCCACTTCCAGTCGGACTGCGGCGCCGGCCAGGTCTTGTCGCCGCCGAAGCTGCCGTGCGCGACGGTCCACGGCGCGGTGGGCATGGCGAGGCCGGCGAGTTTTTCGTTTTCCCAGAACGGGCCGTCGGTTTCGCCCACGAAACGCAACTGCATCACGCGGCCGACCGAGGGCACGATGATGGCCTCGACGGTGGCGTTGCGGAGGATGATGGCGTCGGGCCAGCCGCGGTAGTTTTGCGCGGTGGCGACGGTGACGGGAGCGGCCGCAAGGGCGTGTGCCGCGAGACTGAAAAACGCGAAACCGAGGAACGTGAGTAGGGTGGAAACGCGCATGGCGAAACGTGAGGGCGGCGTCGGTCCGGCGCAAGTTTACGGCGCGACGCCCGCGGCGGCGCTCGCAGAATGTCACGTATTACGTGACAAACCGGAGCGCCTACTTGGACGATAAGGAAAATCCTTTGTCACGTAATACGTGACAACGGCGTGGCCCCGCAGGACGGGGATTTATTCAAGTCGGGTCAGGAAACGGTTGAGGCGCGGGCGGAGCCAGTGGTTGAGATCGGCGGAGACGACGACGGCCTTGGCCTCGCCAATGATCTCGGCCCGCGGGATCGTGCCGAAGAAGCGCGAGTCGCGGCTGTTGTCCCGGTTGTCGCCCATCATAAAGTAGTGCCCGGCGGGCACGCGCACCGGGCCGAAATCGCGGAGGGCGGGGCGGGCCGGTAGCGCCATGACGGCGTGCGAGCGGGCGCCGAGATTTTCGCGGGCGAAGACGGCGGCGGCTTGTTCGGCGCGTTCGAGATCGCGGGCTCCGGGGAAGGTTACGGGGAGGGGGGCGTGGGTGGCGGACTGGCCGTTGATGATGAGCTGATCACGGCGCAGCTCGATGGTGTCGCCGGGGAGGCCGATGATGCGTTTGACGAGGCGCGTGCCGTCGTCGGGCGCGAAGCAGACCACGACATCGCCACGCGCGGGGTCGGCCCAGCGGGCGAGGCGCAGCGTCGTGAAAGGCACGCGGAAATCGTAGGCGAGCTTGTTGATGAAGACGACGTCGCCGCAGAGGATCGTGGGCTGCATGGAGCCGGACGGGACGTAGTTGATATCGGCGAGCGCGGACTTCGCGCTGGCGATGAGGAGGAGGGGCAGGGCGAGGGGGCGGACCCAGTCGCGCCAGAGGGATCGGACGAGGGATTTGGCGTTCACGAAGCGAGGGTGCGCGGCTGCGGGCGGAGCGGCGAGGCGAGTTGGATGAATGGCAACAGGAGCGGGGCCGGCGGCGCGGAACAGTTGCCAACGCGCGGGGGCTCGGCTTACTTCCGCGAACCCCATGAGTTTCCGACCCGGTCGTATCCTGGCTTTGATTTTGGTCTGCGTTTCCGCGATTGGCGCGTGCGCGCAGGCGTCGCGGCCCAACGTCATTTTCATCATGGCCGACGATCTCGGTTACGGAGAGATCGGCGCCTACGGGCAGAAGCTCATTCGCACGCCGCACCTCGACGCATTTGCGGCGGAGGGGATGCGGTTCACGCAGTTTTACGCGGGCAACACGGTGTGTGCGCCTTCGCGCAGCGTGCTGATGACCGGGCTGCACATGGGCCATACGCGGGTGCGCGGCAATTCCGGGAGGGAAAATCCCACGGCGCAGATGCTGCGCACGGGTGACGTGACCGTGGCGCGGGTGTTGCAACAGTCGGGCTACGCGACCGGTCTGATCGGCAAGTGGGGCCTGGGCGAGGCCGGCGACGAGGGCGAGCCACGCAAGCAGGGCTTCGATTATTCCTACGGCTTTCTCAACCAGTCGCACGCGCACAACCACTACCCGGATTTTCTGTGGCGCAATGGGGAGCGGGTGGAGCTGCCGAACGTCGTCACCCGGATGGGGCCGATCGAGGGCGTCGGCTACGCGACGAAACGCGTGGCCTATGCCAGCGATCTCTTCTTCGACGAGGCGCGCGACTTCATCGCGCGCAGCAAGGACCGGCCGTTTTTCCTCTACCTCGCGTTGACCGTGCCGCACGCGAATAACGAGCGCGCGCGGGCGCTGGGCGACGGCCAGGAAGTGCCGAGCTATGGTGCCTACGCCGACCGGCCGTGGCCCGACGCGCAAAAGGGCCAGGCGGCGATGATCACGCGGATGGACCAGGGCATCGGGGATCTGCTGGCGCAGTTGAAAAAGCTTGGGCACGACGAGCGCACGCTGGTGGTTTTCACGAGCGACAACGGGCCGCATCGCGAAGGCGGACCGTTGCAAAATCCCGAATTTTTCGGTGCGAGCGGACCGCTCAACGGCATCAAGCGGGCGCTCACGGACGGCGGCATCCGCGTGCCGTGGCTCGTGCGCTGGCCGGGCAAGATCAAGGCGGGCGCGGTGTCGGCGCATGTGGGGTATTTCGGCGACGTGATGGCGACCCTAGCCGAGCTCGCGGGGGCGACGGCGCCGAAGGTTTTGGACAGCATCAGCCTGGTGCCGGAGTTGATGGGGCGGGGCACGCAGGCCCAGCATGACGCTCTCTACTGGGAGTTTTACGAGAAAGGGTTCAGCCAGGCGGTGCTGCTCGGCGGGCGCTGGAAAGGCATCCGGCTGCTCACGCCGGATGCGCCGATCCAGGTGTTCGATTTAGAAACCGATCTGGGCGAGAAGATGGATCTGGCGGCCCAACAGCCTGAGCGCGTGGCCCGGATGGCCGAGATCATGCATACAGCGCACGTGGATAACGAATATTGGAAGATGCCGGCGAAGTGAGCGCCTGCGCGCGGTAAATTGGTAGTAAGGCCTCGTTTAAGATTTTTATAATTGGCCGGCTAATCTTTGTCCCAATAATGGGGCGTATCACCGCTCAGTGCTACGCAGATTATGACTTCGGCTTTCTTGGTCGGACGATCGGTTTTGGTGACCGGTAAAACGATATTTTCACCGCGATAGATAGAGACGCGCTCAACTCGTCGGAACCTTGATCGCAACGCTTCGGTGTGCCACCGAGGCCGGGTCGAATTGGACCAGAGTGTCTTTGCCGGGTGACGTTGTGGCCTGATTTTTAAACCGGGCGGAGGATACATCCAGTATTCCGGACGCGGGACCTGAGCAATCAACCTCTCGGCTGTGACCGTAAAATAGAACTCACGGCATCTCTCTGGCGTGAGAACGATTTTTGTGAATTGAACGTTTACCGGCCTAAGATCCGCACCGGGTTCATTTTCTTTTCTAGGATGAGTAGCTACGTGAAACTGATCCCGGCGTGGTATCGATTGCTGCGGCGCTGCTAGCAACCTGAGTGTTTGCCTGAAGATATTGCCTAGAGCCTGTGAGAGCCGCTGCAGAAAATTTACGCGTATGGTTGAGATTTGATGAGTGTGTTTCACATAAAGGGTCATCGGCGTAGGGAGTGTTTTCCGGTTTTTAAACATGCTATGGTCAGGATATTAAGAAATTGGATTCCGCCGTTTTTTAAAACCGCTCATTGCTTTTGCATCATCATGGACGCCCGATCAGAAAAACTTACGCAGGAGGAGATCTACGCTTTGGAGGCGGCGCGTGGGCCTAGGACCTCAACGACGGGAGGAAAATGGTCGGGGCGCTATTCTCGGTATAGCTGCATTCTGCGCTATTCTCAGGAGTGGGTTACGCAGAAGGAACTCGCTATGACTTATGGAGTGAGCAAGCGAACGGTTGCAGGTTGGATCGCGGCGTATCGCACAGGAAAAATTGAAGCTCTCCGCCCAAGAGGACGACAAGGGGGGCGCTCACCCTCCTTGGATTTTTCGGTGCAGGAAGTTCTTTTGGCGAAGATCCGAGAGCGCGTTTTATGCAAACCCGCGCTGATCCATTCATGGTTGGAAGCGCACATGGGTAAGAAACTAAAAACGACGACCGTGCGCTACTGGATCAAAAAGTTTACCGAAAAATTAAGGGCAGCTCCCGGCGCACGTGGATAACGACTGTTGAAGATGACAGATCGAGCGCGACAACAGATAGATCATGTTGGGACCCGGCGAGAGGACCATGCCGAGAGCGGCCGCTGCGAAGATGAGCCAGTCGTGCAGCGAGATCATGTGAACAAGCGAGAAGGCGGCGCGGGTGGCGCGCAAGACACGAGGCCGTCTCGCTCGATACAGTTGGCAAAATTCGTTTGGCTTTCGCGGCGGGGCGGGGCGAGAGTGCGGGTATGTTGGCACGTTCCCCCCAAGCCGCGTTGCAGCGGCTCTTTGATGAAGTCGGCTCCGTCGATCAGGTCGGCATCGAGGAGCGCGTCGCGAAATACGGCACGCGCTCAATCAAGAAGGGTGCGAAAATTTGGGGACTAAAGACCGCGGTCTCGATGGTCGATCTCACGACGCTCGAGGGCAAGGACACCCCCGGGAAAGTCGCTTCGCTCTGCCAAAAGGCGCTCCAGCCGCACGACGCGGAGCTCGGCGTGCCGCAGGTCGCGGCGGTGTGCGTCTATCCCGCGATGGTGAAGCACGCGCGCAAGGCGCTCGGCAGCGACACCGCGGTGCGCATCGCCTCGGTGGCGACGGCGTTTCCCAGTGGTCAAGCCCCGCTCAAAACCCGTCTCGCCGAAGTGAAGGCGGCGGTCGCAGATGGCGCGGATGAGATCGACATGGTGATTAACCGCGGGGCGTTTCTCGCGGGTGAGTTTGGCGAGGTGCAGGACGAGATCGCGGCGGTCGTAACGGCGTGTGGTGACGCGACGCTCAAAGTCATTTTGGAGGTCAGCGAACTTGAAACCTACGACAACATCCGCGCGGCGTCGTTTTTGGCGATGCGCGTGATCCGTCCGGGCGACTTCATCAAGACCAGCACGGGCAAAACCTCGCTTAACGCCACGCTCGGCAACAACCAGGTGATGCTCGAGGCGATCCGCGATTTCTACCTCGATACCGGCATTCCCATCGCGATGAAACCCGCCGGCGGCATTCGCACGGCGAAGCAGGCGCTCACGTTCCTCGTCGCCGTGAAAGAGACGCTGGGCGACGCGTGGCTGAACAACAACCGTTACCGCTTCGGCGCGAGTTCGCTGCTCAATGATCTCGTCCGCCAGTTGGAGAAGGAAAAGACGGGGGCCTACCAAGCGCCGTATTATTTCAGCGAAGCCGCCGAATCTTATTAAGACATGATTCGCCGCGGAGACACAGAGGCACAGAGAATGAAAAATGAGTCGGAGATCTTCGGCCTTTTCCGGTCTCCGTGCCTCTGTGCCTCTGTGGTTCAATAAATTCTGACCATGCCCACTTTGACTGCCGCAAAAAAATCCCCTCGTCTCGCCGCCCGTAGCGGCCGTCCCGCGCCCGAACTTATCTTTGGCGATCTCTGGGAATTTGATCCCGCGCCCGAGTCGGCCGATCCGAAGCTGAAAGCGCGTTACGAACTGTTCATCGACGGTAAGTTCGTCGCGCCGAAAGGCGGGAAATATTTCGATTCCATCAATCCGGCCAACGAACAAAAACTCGCCGAGATCGCGCTCGCCGGCCCGGCCGATGTCGATGCGGCCTACGCTGCCGCGCGGCGCGCCTATGACGGCGGGTGGGGCAAGATGCCCGGCCGCGAACGCGCCAAATATCTCTACCGCATCGCGCGGCTCTTGCAGGATCGCGCGCGGGAATTCGCCGTCGCGGAGACGCTTGATGGCGGCAAGCCCATCAAGGAATCGCGCGACTTTGACGTGCCGATGGCCGCCGCACATTTCTTCTATCACGCCGGCTGGGCGGACAAACTCGACTACGTGGCGCCGGGTCGGAAGGTCGCGCCCCTCGGTGTCGTGGGCCAAGTGATCCCGTGGAATTTTCCCCTGCTCATGTGCGCGTGGAAACTCGCGCCGGCGCTCGCGATGGGCAACACGGTCGTCCTCAAGCCCGCCGAGACCACGTCGATCACGGCACTGAAGCTCGCGGAGATTTTTCAAGATGCGGGTCTGCCGCCCGGAGTCGTTAATTTTGTCACAGGTGCGGGCGAGGTCGGAGCGGCGGTGATGAACCACGCCACGCCCGCCAAGATCGCGTTCACCGGCTCGACGGAAGTCGGCAAGATCATCATGCGGGGCCTCGCGGGCACTGACAAAAAGATGACCATGGAGCTCGGCGGCAAGGCGGCAAACATCGTGTTCGACGACGCGCCGCTCGACCAAGCCGTCGAGGGCATCGTCAACGGCATCTTCTTTAACCAAGGCCATGTATGCTGCGCCGGTTCGCGGCTGCTGGTGCAGGAGAGCGTGGCCGGCAAGGTGCTCGCAAAACTGAAGAACCGCATCCGGACGCTGCGCGTGGGGGACCCGCTGGACAAGAATACCGATATCGGCGCGATCAACTCTCGCGAGCAGCTCGACAAGATCACCGCGCTGGTCGCGGCCGGCGTCAAAGAAGGAGGGGGAATGTTTCAGTCTCCCTGCACGCTGCCGACGAAGGGTTTCTATTTCCGCCCCACGCTGTTTTCCGGTGTGAGCATGAGCAGCACGGTCGCGCGCGAGGAAATCTTCGGGCCGGTGCTCTCAATCCTCACCTTTCGCACGGTCGATGAAGCCATCGAGAAGGCGAACAACACCGCCTACGGCCTGAGCGCCGGCGTGTGGACGGACAAGGGCTCGCGCATCCTGAAAATGTCCACCGAGTTGAAAGCCGGAGTCGTGTGGGCCAACACTTACAACAAGTTCGATCCCACGTCGCCTTTTGGCGGCTACAAGGAGAGCGGCTTCGGTCGCGAGGGCGGACGGCAAGGCCTGCTGGATTACTGCAAACTCGTTTAACCGATGATCGACACAGAGCGCACGGAGGAGACACAGAGTTCACGGAGAAATTTCCCAATCCGACTCCGTGACCTTGGTGCAGCCTCTGTGGTCTCTGTGCCAAAAATCCGATTCCCTTTCAAAATGCCCCGACTTCCCATCACCAAGACCCCGAAAGTTTACGTTGGCGGCGCGTTCATCCGCTCCGAGAGCGCGCGCGTGTTTCCGCTGAAGGACGCGTCGGGCGAATTTTTCGCCAACATCCCGCAGTGCACGCGCAAGGATTTGCGCAACGCGGTCGAAGCCGCCGCCAAGGCCGGTCCCGGCTGGGCGAAACGCACGGCTTATAACCGCGGGCAGATTCTTTACCGCCTCGGCGAGATGATCGAGGCGCGCGCCGGCGAGATGGCGGACGCGATTACGCTCGGCGGTGCGACGCCCGCAGCGGCGGCGCGGGAAGTTGCGGCGACGGTGGACCGTCTGATCTACTACGCCGGCTGGACCGACAAATACGAACAGGTGCTCGGTAACGTGAATCCCGTCGCCGCGCCGTATTTCAATTTCACGGTCACCGAGCCGATGGGCATCATCGGTGTGATCGCGCCGGACGCGTCGCCGCTGCTCGCGTTGATTTCACTCATCGCCCCCGCCATCACGAGCGGCAACACCGTCGTCGCGCTCGCCTCCACCACGCAGCCTTATCCGGCAATCGTGCTCGGCGAGATGCTCGCGACGAGCGATCTGCCCGGCGGCGTGGTCAATCTGCTTACGGGGTTCCGCAAGGAGATGATCTCGACGTTTGCGACCCACACCCACCTCCGTGCGATCAGCGCGGTCGTTAACGCGGAGGAGCGCAAGGCGCTCGCCCTCGGGGCCGCGGATAGCGTGAAGCGCACACACCTGCTCAAAGCCGAGGAAAAGCACGACTGGTTCGCCGACACGGCGCAGAGCGTTTACGCGATCCGTGACACGTTGGAGTTCAAAACCACGTGGCACCCGGTGGGGGCTTGAGCCGGGCGCGGTCAGAGGGTAAGGCGCGTTATCCTTAACGCGCCGGTTCGACGCAGAGTCTGTTGTGCTTCGTCGCGAAGCGGCGGGTTAGGGATACCCCGCCCTACCACAACCGAGATTCCTATCGGAGAAACGCAGCGATTTCTCGCGCGGTCGGCATGGATGGCGCGGTGCCAAATTTCGTGACGGAGAGCGCGGCCACGGCGTTGCCGAACCGCGCGGCAGCGAGGATGTCGCCATCGAATTTGACGAGCCCGGCGGCGAAACCGCCGCAGAACGCGTCGCCGGCGCCCGTGGTGTCGACCACTCTCCCTTTATAGGCCGCGATGAAGGCGTGTGCGCCCGTGCCCGCTTGCGAAATGAAGACGCCTTTTGCGCCCAGCGTTACGATCACGGTCTGAACATTGAGAAGGCGGCACAGGGCGTGGAGTTGATCGGGCGAAAGCATCGCGAGCGCCGCCGCGGTAAAATTTTTCGACGGCGCGACACCGAGCAGATTTACCAGAGCCGCGAACTCGGTTTCATTGGGAATGAGGATATCGACGTGCTTGAGCAGAGCGGGATCGAAGTCGGCGCGCATCGGCGCGGGGTTGTGAATCGTGGTCGCGCCAGCGTGACGGGCGTTGCGGAGCACGGTGGCGACGGTGCGCAGATCGGTCTCGTGCTGGGTGACGACGACGCGGGCGGTGCGTAGCGCGGCGGCGGGCACATCGGCGGGGCGCAGCGCGGCGTTGGCGCCGAGGGCGACGATGATCTCGTTTTGCCCCGTGGCATTAACGAGGATGGCGGCGGTGCCGGTGGCGTGGGTTGGTTTCCCGACGAAGCGGGCGGCGATGCCCTCGGCGCGGTAGAATTGTTTTACATCGGCGGCGAAGGCGTCGCGCCCCACCGCGCCGACGAAGAGCGTGCGCGCCCCGGCCCGTCCGGCGGCGACGGCCTGATTGGAGCCCTTGCCGCCCGGGCCGGTGACGAAGGTGCCGACGACGGTCTCGCCGGGTGCGGGGAAAGCGGAGCATTTCCACGTGAGATCCTGCACGAAGCTGCCGACGACGACGACTTGGGGTTTCATGGGCCGAAGCTAGGCGCAGGCGCCGGGCTGACAAGCCGCCGCTCGACACGGCGGGCTGTCCGTTCATCCCGAAGCCCGAGTCGCCGCCAAAAAAAACCGCTAGGATGAAAGCGCATGAAAACCAAACCGCTCGTCCTCGCCTTCCTAGTCGCCACCACCGTCGCAGTTTCAGCCGGATCCGCATGGGTGATCGGCCGGTTGGGTCGTCAAGCGCGCGACGAGCACAAGCGGCAGGTTCACGCAGAGCTGGCGCGGGGGATCGTGGTCGGCGTTGCCAAGGCCGCCGTGCGCGTGTTGGTTTGCCGGTTGTAATGGGGAATTTACCGATGCTTTCTCCTGCCGCCATTTCCATCCCCAACGACGCAGTCCGGCGCGAGCGCGCCCAGATGCGCCTCTATGTGCTCTGCCAAGTTGTCGGCTGGGGACTCTTTCTGGCCATGCAGTTGTTTTTCGCCATCGCCTTCAATCCGCGCGACACACCGCAGGACCCGATAAAGATCACCGCCATGATGGCCATGATCGCCGCCCACGGCCTCCTGCTCACGCATTACAGTCGCCCCTTCATCGCGCGCTGGGGTTGGCGCGAACTGGGTTGGCGGACACTTTTCCCCCGCGTGCTGGCTACGGCACTCCTGCTGTCCGCGCTTTGGAGCGCGATTGGCTACGGCTATAATTACGGCGTGCTGCGGGAGCACTGGGAAAGTAAATACAGCATGCCGGCGATTTTCACCATCAGCTGGCTCAATGGCGGGCTCGTGCTGGGCGGCTGGTATTGTTTCTATTTCATCTACCACCTCTTTGATCGGTTCAACCGCTCCGAGATCGAGCGTCTGCGGCTTATGACGGCGGTAAAAGACTCTGAGCTCCGGGCGCTGAAATCGCAGGTCAACCCGCACTTTATCTTCAACTCGTTGAATTCCCTGCGCGCGCTCATCGAGGAGGATCCGGCCCGTGCCCGCCTTGCCGTCACCCAGCTTGCGAATCTCCTCCGCTACTCGCTTCAAAGCAGCCAGCTTGAGACCGTGCCCTTCGAGGATGAGCTGCGTGTGGTAAACGACTACCTCGCGCTCGAGCAGGTGCGCCACGAGGAACGCCTGCGCCTGCGCATGGACATCGCGCCGGAGACGCTGCAACTGCCCGTGCCCCCGATGCTGCTCCAGACGCTCGTGGAGAACGCCGTGAAATACGGCATTTCCCAGCGCCCCGAGGGCGGCGAGATCGCGATCATCGCGCGGAGCGAGTCCGGCTATCTTCGTATCCAGGTCACGAATCCCGGCGAACTCCCTCCGATCTCCGCGACGGTGCCGCAAGCCCTCACGGCCCGGCGCGCCGCTTCCACCGGCCTCGGTCTGCGCAATGCCGCCGAGCGTCTCCGTCTTCTTTTTGGCGAACGCGCCACGCTCCAGCTCCGGGCCGATTCGCCGTCCGTCGTCGTGGCCGAGGCGCTCATTCCTCTCCGTCTCGCCGCCGCATGAAAGCACTCCTCGTCGATGATGAACGCCTCGCGCGCAACGAGCTGCGCCGGCTGCTCGCGGCTTTCCCCGCCATCGAGATCGTGGGCGAGGCCAGCAATGCGAAACAGGCCCGCGAATTCATCGCGACGCTCCCGCCCGAAATCGTTTTCCTCGATGTGCAGATGCCCGGCGAGACCGGTATGGAGTTGCTTGAATCGCTCGAACCGCCCGCGCCGCAGGTGATTTTCACGACCGCTTACGACGAGTTTGCGGTGAAGGCGTTTGAGCTCAACGCGCTCGACTATCTGCTCAAGCCCGTCGATCCCGCGCGGCTCGCCGCCGCCATCGGTAAACTCATGGGGCGCGGCGGCGCCAACGCCGGTGGCAGCGGAGTCGGCGGATCGGCGTCGCCGGTCGGCCCGACCTCGCGGCTCGCGGCAGAAGATAAGGTTTTCGTGCGCGAGGGCGACCGCTGTTGGTTCGTCGAGGTGAAGACGATCCGCCTCTTGGAAAGTGAGGGCAATTACACGCGGGTCCACTTCGCTGATGCGCAGCCGCAGCTCTTCCGTTCGCTCAACGCGATGGAAGACCGCCTCGACCCGAAATATTTCTTCCGCGCGAATCGCCGCCAGATCATTAACCTCGCGTGGATCGACAAGATCGAGCCGTGGTTCAGCGGCGGCCTCCTCGTCCACCTCAAAGGCGGTGCCAAGGTCGAACTCAGCCGGCGGCAGGCCCAGGATTTTCGGGAAAATATGAGCCTGTGAGTCGCATCTGTTTATCTGGAACTCAGGAAATCACGAACCGGAGAACCAATTTATTCATTCCCCTCTGCTTCCTGATTTCCTGAGTTCCAGATTCTCCCCCTTCAACCCACCCCGCCCATGATCGAAGCCCGCTTCCTCACCAAATCGTTTCGCGACAAGAAACGCGGCGAAATCTTCGCCGCGCGCGATGTTTCGTTCCGCGTCGAGCCGGGCCAGATCTACGGCCTGCTCGGCGCCAATGGCGCGGGGAAGACCACCACGCTCCGTATGCTCGCCACGCTGCTCAAGCCCACGACCGGAGCCGCCACGATCGCGGGTCACGATGTCGTGACCGCTTCGACGCAGGCCCGCGCGCAGCTCGGGTTTCTCGCCGCCAGCACCGCGCTCTACGGCCGGCTCACGGCGCGCGAGATGATCACGTATTTCGGCGAGTTGAACGGCATGACCTCCGCCGCCATCCGGGCGCGGATCAAGGTTCTCGCCGACGAACTCGATATGCACGAGTTCCTCGACCGTCGTTGCGACAAATTTTCCACGGGTATGAAGCAGAAGACCTCCATCGCCCGCACGCTCATCCACGATCCGGCGGTGATGATCTTCGACGAGCCCACGTTGGGGCTCGATGTGATGACGGCGCGGTCGATCGTAAAATTTGTCCGCGACTGCAAGGCGCGCGGCAAGACGGTCGTCTACTCGACCCACGTGATGAGCGAGGTCGAAAAACTCTGCGACGTGATCGGCATCATCCACGGCGGCCGGCTGCTCGCCGAGGGCACGCTCGCCCAGTTGCGGGAGAAGACCGGGGAGCAGGACATCGAAGAAGCCTTTATTAAAATCGTGGGCATGGAGGACGCCAAGTGAACTGGAGCAACATCATTACCGTTTACGCCAAGGAACTCAAAGACTCGCTGCGCGACCGGCGCACGCTGATGTCGATGATCATCATCCCGACCTTCGTCATGCCCGCGCTCATCTTTGGCGTAGGCAAGATCGCGACGACCGTATTTTCCAAGGCCCGCAGCGAAATCCCGACCGTGATGGTGCTCGGCGGTGAAACGTCGCCCGGCGTGGTCGCCGCTCTCGGCGATTCCAAGAAGGTAAATATCGTGCCGACGGCTGCGGATTGGAAGCAGCAGATCTCCGACAAGAAAATCCGCGCGACCGTGCAGCTGCCGGTGAATTTCGAGCGCGATCTCGCCGCGGGCGCGGCCGAGTCCGTCATCATCTATAACTACGACGGCGAACTGAAATCCGGTTTCGCGGCCAACGAGCTGGAGAAGTTTTTTCGCACGCTGCGGGAGAGGGCCGTCGCCACGCAGCTCGCCCGGCGCGGGTTGCCGGCGACGTTGATCCAGCCGTTTGAGACGAAGCGCGAGAACGTCGCTCCGCCCGAGAAAGTCGGCGGCAACCTGCTCGGCGGCATCGTGCCCTACCTGATCATCATCCTGTGTTTCACGGGCGCGATGTATCCCGCGATGGACCTGACCGCCGGCGAGAAAGAGCGCGGCACGATGGAGACGCTGCTGTGCAGCCCGGTGGCGCGCGTAGACATCGTTCTGGGAAAATTTCTGATGGTGCTCACGAGCTCGCTCGCGGCGATGGTGCTGGCGCTGACCTCGATGGGCGTGAGCTTCGCGGTGGGCGGCGCGATCTTCAGCGGTGGTGGAGCCAAGGTCGCCGTGGTCGGCAAGGTGGCGGACGCGACCTCGGCCGCGGCGAGCAGCGTGATGCCGAGCATCGATCCGGCGGGCGTGCTCGGCGTGCTTGCGATGGTGCTGCCCGTGGCGGTGCTCTTTTCGGCGGTGATCTTCACGGTCGCGCTCTTTGCCAAGAGCTACAAGGAGGCGCAGAGCTACGTCGCGCCGTTGATCTTTGTCGTGATCATGCCCGCGGTCGTGGGCATGCTGCCGGGGATCGAGCTCAACGCGCGGCTGGCGCTCGTGCCGATCCTGAACCTCTCGCTGGTGTGCAAGGAAATGCTCTCGGGCATCTGGCACTGGAACTATATCGCGATCATCTTCGGTTCCACCTGCGTCTATGCGGGCGTGGCGCTCGCGCTGGCGGTGAAGATGTTTGACCGCGAGGATGTGATCTTCCGCGCCTAGATAGGAGCGCCCGCACCCGTTTTTTCCATCGCCCTGAATGGGAACCATCCTCGTGGCCGAGGATGAGCCGCAGGTGCGCCTGCTCGCTGTGCGCATCCTCGATCGCGCCGGCTGCAAAGTTTACGCTGCGGCCGATGGCGGGGAAGCTTTCGCGGTCTTCGTCGAACATGGCGCGGAGATCGCTTTGCGCGTGCTCGATGTTGTGACGCCGCGCATGGGCGGACTTGAAGTGCGCGAACGGGCCCACCGCCTGCGCGCCGATGCGCCGGTGACCCACTCCAGTGGCGACGCGGGCCGGGCGCCCACGCAGGCGACAGCTCCAATCCCGCGTGGCGATTGCTCCATAACGTCTACGGGGCGGATGAGCTTCTCGGCCGGGTGCGATAGGCGCTCGACGGGATATTGGCCACGTAGTGTGTAAGCTTCTTAGGCGCCGACGCTTGCCAGCGGTTAATCGTTGGTCGTGAGTGGGCGCATGACTGCTGAGGATTCATCGCCCACAAACCCACCGATCCGGCGGCGCTCACGTCCGAGCTCGCCGGCGCCGGCGTTCCTCGCCACCCCCGCGCCCAACCAAAACGCGCTCACCGAAGAGCGCCGCCGTCTCGATGAGGACATCGCCGAACTGCGCCAGACCGAGGCCAATCTTCAGGCCTACGAAAAGCGCCTCCGGGCATTGCAGACCGACATCGAGGCGGCCGGTCGGCAACGTAGCGCCACCCGTGCGCCCGTGCGCTTGAAGAGTAAAACGAAACCGCCTTTTGCCGGTGATGCCGACGAACTCAAAGAAGAGTGGAATAAACTTATCCGCGCGCGTGAACTGCTTGAAATCGAGCAGGCGCATGTGCGCGGTGATCGCTTGGCGCTCAGTGACGAGACCGCGGTTGTGCGCCGCCGCGCGCAAGCCGTCGCCGAGCGCGAGGCGCAAATGGCGGAGCGTGAGCAGATGATGCAAATGGCTGAGGTGGGTGCGCAGGCCGCGCCGCCACCGACTGAGGTAGGTCCTGATTCGTCGAAGACACCACACCTGCTGGCGAAAATGACGATGGCGCCTTTTGCGATGACGCGGTCGTTACTGCGCCGGTCTGCGACGGACAGTTAAGCGGCGCGGCAGGTTAGGCCGCGGAAGGGCGGGGGATTGTGAATTATTTCAAAAATTCGGCGGGCTTAGGGTAAATCCCGGGTAAAAACCGGGTCGAGCCCTAGGCGGCGCAGGTGGAACCGAGTAACGTGCCTACGTCCCTACAACCATTCGCATTCATGAACTCACCGCTGCCCAATTTTTCCGCCCCGCCTCTCGATCTTCGTTTAAAGCGCCGCGAACGCTCGCTCTTGGCTGCGGGCGTCCCCGATGAGGCGGCCGTTGCGTCCGGCGGACGCCTCTGGCTGGAGGCCGAGTGGCAGGCGCTGCATGAGCGCGAAGAAAATCTCCGCGCTTACGAGGCCCAGCTCCGCGCGATGCAGGCCGATATTGATGCCCGCCGTGAGCCGGAGGCCTCGACTTCCGTTTCGCCATTCCCCGCCGGCGAACTCTCATTGCAGACTGCGTGGGACAAGCTCATCCGTGCGCGCGAGCTGCTCGACGCCGAGCAGGTGCACTCGCGTGATGACCGTCTGGTGCTGAAGGCGGAGCTGGCCGATTTGAACCGCCGGCAGGCGAATCTCGCGACGCGCGAGACCAGCGTGGCCGCACGCGAAGAGCAGCTTGCCGCGCCGGAGCCCGCGGTGGCCGAGCCGATCGCCGGGCAGCACACGATGTCGGTGATGACGCGACTCACGCGTTCGCCCATCGCGCTCGCGCGCTCCGTGCTGCGCGGAGGAAAATAAGGGCGGGTTGCAATTTGGTTTTATTTTGGACCGCCCGTCCACATCTCTTCGCCTCGTGAAGTTCAACGCTTACGCCATGCCCGCTAAACCGGCCCACGTGCCGGCGCGGTCGCATGCCTGGTCGCGAGCGGCGGCTTGGCGATGGTGAGGCGTTTTTTATAAAAAAGACGTTCGCGCGGCCGAAGCCGCGTCTGGGACCGCTGCCAAGCCCGACTCCACCGAGTCGGGCTTTCTGTTTTCCTAAAAGTCCACCGCTGTTCCCGCCACCGATTTTCGCCGCTCCGTTTTTCTCCGCCATGTCCACATCCACGCTTCCGCCGCCTGCATCCGTCACCGTTTCAACCTCCGGGTTGGAATTGCCCTCCGTCTCGTTCTTCGGCCGCACGCTTGCCGAGTATGCGCAGTTCTTTGCGCTCGATCCGGTCGCGTTGCGCGGCCGGGCGGTGCTCGACGTGGCGGGGCCGGCGTCGTTTACGGCCGAGGCGTGCAAGCTCGGCGTCGATGCGGTTGATCCGCTCTACGGCTGCCCGGTGGAGACCCTCGCGACGCACGTGCAGCTGGATTATGCGAAGATGTTCGCGGAGATGCGGGTCGAGCCGCACCTGTGGCGGTTCCGGTCGTTTCCATCGATCAACGCGGCGGCGCTGAATCTGAGGTCGGCTGCGCGGCGGTTTCTTAACGACTACGAGGCGCACTTCGCGCACGGGCGTTACGTGGGTGCGCGGCTGCCCCGGCGGCCGTTTCTCGACAGGGCCTTCGACCTCGTGCTGTGCGCGCATCTGCTCTTCATTTACGCACGGCGATTTGACCTCGCGTGGCACGTGATAGCTTGCCGGGAACTCGTGCGGGTGAGCGCGGGCGAAGTGCGCATTCATGCCGTGTGCGGCGCCGATGGGCGGCGTTATCCGGAGCTAGCGGCGCTGCGCGCGGAGCTGGCTGAGGCAGGCATCGCGAGTGAAGTTGTGCCGGTGAACTGCGAGTTTTTTGTCGGCAGCAGCTCGATGCAGGTTTTGAAGACGGCCTCGTCATGAGCACCCAACCCGGCGCGATCACGCACACTCCCGAGCAGCCTTACCACGCGGTGATTTTTACCTCGAGGCGCACGGACGGCGACCGCGGCTACGATGCGATGGCTGCGCGCATGGTCGAACTCGGCGCGACGCAGGATGGGTTTCTGGGGATCGAAAGCGCACGCGGCGCCGACGGCCTCGGCATCACCGTGAGCTACTGGCGCGACGGGGCGGCGATCCTGGCTTGGAAACGGAACGCCGAGCACGAGCGCGCGCAGGCAGGGGGTAAAGCCGCGTGGTATGCGGAGTATCACGTGCGTATTGCGAAGATGGAGCGGGCTTATGGCGGAGACTAGTCGCCGCCCGGGGTAACCCGCGCGAAACGCTCGCTAGGCAGATAGAACAGCATGTGGGGGACGTAGCCGATGCTGCGGAGGTCCTTTAGATTTCTCAGGGCGCCACGGCCGAAGGCGGCGTCCCAAGCGGCGACAGTGATGTCGGCGAATTCCGGCAGGCGTTCAATCAAGCCGGCGGCGTAGTCGTAGGTGGTGAGAAACGCGCCGGCGGCATTCATCGCTTCGAGACCGGGCAGCTCCAGCAACAGCACCGGGCGTTTTTCTCGAAACACTTTTGGGCCGTTGGGCAACGCAGCAGTCTCGCCGGTCTCCAAATCGAATTTCACGAAGTTGGGAGCGGGCACGCCCAACTCGTGGACGAGTTCGTCCACTCCGCAGCTCTGCACGGTTTCAAGCACCACGCGGCTTTGCGAAAATTGTCCGCCCAATCCAGAGGGCCCGGAGGCCCCGCCCAGATTACCGGCAAACTGAAGGCTGGTGTGGTCGGGACCCACGGCGTGGTTGCGCATCGTGACGTTGCTCCACGCGTTGAGTGCCGGCACCCGGCGAACTTGAGAAAAAATTTCTCACGAAGCCTCGAACGCTACGACCGTGACCGCTGCACCCACGCGGTCGCGGAAAATGGCGGTGTAGTAGCCCACGAAAGCACCGCAGTCCCGAGCCGTTTGGCCCGGCGCAAGAAAGCGCATGATCGGAACGCGGCTCAAAATCCACGCATCGTAGTGGCCGAGCCAGCAGGCGCCTTGACTGCGCACATCTAGCTGGAGGTTTACACCGGCGGCAGGACCCCGCCGCACGCGTCGTTGCGCTCGGGAGTTTCCACCGTAACGAACTGCCAGCAGGATCCGCAGGCAGTGTTTAGCCAAGATATTCAGCGCCGATTTCAGACGTGCCTTCACGGGCTAAGGTGAAGTGATTTCGGCCGGGAGGGAGTGCCGGGGTGGGAGGGCCCCGGGCTCTGATGCGGGTTATAGGGGAATGATACAAGCGACAAGGGAGCGCGGCACGCAGCGAATCGGGGTGGCCCTGATCCAAGCAAGAACAGAGCAAACTTGATGGAGTCTGGCGCGCGGCGCGGGAACTCTGAGCGACGGGTGCGCGCGGTTGCTTTTGGGGCGTGCGGGGGTTGGGCTGCGTGATGCTGTTTCCCCAACATATCATCGCTCGTAAACGCGACGGCCATGCGCTGAGTCGCGGGGAGATCGGTTCCTTCGTGCACGGGGCGACGAATGGTTCTTGGGCGGATTACCAGCTCTCGGCGCTGCTCATGGCGATTTACATCCGCGGCATGACGCCGACGGAAACCGCGCTCTACACCGAGGCGATGATGAACTCCGGCGTCGTCGCGGATCTTTCCAGCGTGAAACGGCCTAAAGCCGACAAGCACTCCACCGGCGGGGTGGGCGACAAAATCTCGCTGCACCTGGCGCCGATGGTCGCGGCTTGTGGCGTCGCGGTGCCGATGATTTCCGGCCGTGGGCTCGGGCACACGGGTGGCACGCTCGACAAACTGGAGTCAATTCCCGGCTTTCGGGTGAATCTCTCAATGGCCGAATATCGGGCTGAGTTGGAGCAGATCGGAGTGTCGTTGATCGGGCAGACGGCGGAGTTGGCCCCGTCGGATAAAAAACTTTACGCGCTGCGCGATGTGACGGCGACGGTGGAGTGCATTCCGCTCATCTGCGGCAGCATCCTGGCGAAAAAATTGGCCGAGGGTATCGATGTGCTGGTGCTCGATGTGAAGTTTGGCCGGGGTGCGTTTATGAAGGACAAGACGAAGGCGCGGGAACTCGCCGAGGCGCTCGTCTCCGTCGCAAAGGCGATGGGCAAGCCCACGCGTGCGGTGATGACGGCGATGGAGCAGCCGCTCGGGCGCAACGTAGGCAACGCGCTCGAAGTGATCGAGTCGATCGAGTGTCTGAAAGGTCACGGGCCGGCGGACACCATGGAGGTTACCTACGCGCTGGGTGAGCAAATGCTGCTGTTGACGAAGACGGCGGCCACCCAAGCGGAAGCGCGTTCCCTGCTGGAGCAGAGCGTTTCGAGTGGTGCGGCTTTGACGAAATTCCGTGAACTGATTTCCGCGCAGGGCGGTGACGCCCGGGTGGTTGATGATGTTGCTCTGCTGCCGCAGGCTCGTCTCAAAGTGCCGCTGACGGCGGCGCGGGCGGGTTTTATCACCGATGTTGACGCGATGGCGGTGGCACTCGCGGCGCTGCGGCTGGGTGCAGGCCGCGCCAAAGCGGAAGATCGGGTGGATCACGCCGTGGGTTTCAGCGCACTCGTGAAAGTGGGCGAGCGCGTCGAGGCGGGCGCACCGCTCGCCCTGATACATGCGAACGATGAGCAGGCGCTGGCCGATGCGAAGGCGATGCTCGAAGAGGCGGTTGTTATTGGCGATGCGCCCGGAGTGATCGTGCCCTTGATCGACGAGTTGATTGGCTGACGTGGAGATAGGCGTAGGGCGAAAACTGAATTTCGTCGCGAACCCATGGGCGGTTCAAGCTGTCGAAGTGCGATATGTCCACCCTCCATCCCAGCGGAAAGCGGCACCCGGTGAACCGTTCGCGGCGCTATTCACGGGCGATTTTTTTAACGATTGTCGGGTTGGTGGTGCTCCTGATCGCGGCGCGGATCGCACTGCCGTATGTGCTGCGCGACGCCATCAACAAACGCCTGAATGCGATTCCGGACTACGCGGGTTCGGTGGAGCAGATCGACGTAGGCTTGTGGCGCGGTGCCTACACGATTCACCGGCTGGTCATCACGAAGCGCAGCGGCGAGGTAAAGGAACCCTTTTTTAAGGCCGATAAAGTCGACTTCTCCATCGCGTGGCGCGAACTGTTCCACGGTCGTCTCGTAAGCGATATCGAGGCGGTGAAACCGATGCTCACCTTCGTCGAAGCGGTCGCAGCCGACGCTTCGCAGGCGGGCGGTTCGGCGCAGCGGTGGCAGGATGTGATCGACGATATTTTCCCGATCACGATCACCTATTTCCGCATTCTGGACGGTGAGGTGAGGTATATCGACCAGACGGCCGAGCCGAAAGTGGATGTGCGGATCGCGCACCTTGCGGCGGTGGTGACGGGACTGGCCAACCGGCGGAGCGACGCCGAGGGCGAGTTTCCCTCCAAAATCACCGCTTCGGGTGAAACGATCGGCAGCGGTAAATTGCGTCTGACGGGGCAACTGGAGCCATTGGCAGAGCAGCCGCATTTTCTGCTGAAATTCGAGGTGGAGGGGGTTTCTTTGCCCGCGCTGAATGAATTTTTACGCGCTTATGCCGGCGTGGATGTGAGCAAGGGCACGTTCAGCGCTTACGTCGAAGCCAGCGCTCGCGATGGTCGGTTTCAGGGTTACTTCAAACCCTTTTTTGCCGGCTTGGATTTCAGCGAACCCCCGGGAGCTACGCGGCCGCTGGGGCAAAAAATCTGGGAGACGGTGGTGCGCGGGCTGGCGTGGGTTTTCAAAAATCACCCGCGCAACGAAGTCGCTACCAAGATACCCTTTGCGGGGGAATTTAAAGACGTAAAGATAGGGGTCTGGCAGACGGTAAAAAATCTGGTGCGCCATGCCTTCGTCGAGCCATTGAGCAAGAAGTTGGATAGTCGCGCGAGCGGCGAAAAGCTTCCCACTAAATCAGAGGCCGAGGACAAGACGCAGAAAATCCGGGAGAAGTCGGCCCCGAAGCCGGAGAAATGAAAAGCCGGGCACGCGGCCCGGCTTGGTTAAAGCTAAAATAGGGAAGCGCGCCCGTCGCTTATTTTTCCATCTCAGCCAACCTCGTCGCGGCGGCTTCCCACGCCGTCGTCGCGGCGGTGAGTTGATCCACGACAGCGCTCAGCTCGCGGTTGAGGTGGTGAAATTTACCCTTGTCGGAATAAGACGCGGGATCTTCGAGCGCGCCGGTGATTTCGGATTGTTTGGCTTCCAGTTCGGAGACTTTTTTCTCCAGCCCGCCGACGTCCTCGCGGAATTTTCGGATTTCGTTGGGCGTGGCTTTTTTCGCGGAAGGCGCGGCGACGGGAGCGGCGGCTTTCGCGGGAGCGGCGGCTTGCTTGGGCCGGGCGTCGGTGAAGCCGGCGGTGAGAGCGAAGCGGGCGTCGGTGGATTTGGATTTTTCGAGGTAGTAATCGTAGTCGCCGAAGTAGGGCGTGAGGCGCCCGCTGTGCACGTGGAGGACGTTCTGCGCGAGGGCGCGGATGAAGTGCACGTCGTGACTGATGAAGATCAGCGTGCCTTCGTAGTTCTTGAGGGCGTGGACGAGGGCGTCGATGGATTGGATGTCCAAGTGGGTCGTCGGCTCATCCATGAGGAGGAGGTTGGGCGGTTTCACGAGGATGCGGGCGAGAGCGAGCCGGGATTTCTCGCCGCCGGAGAGGACGGAGATGGGCTTGTGGACGTCGTCCTTGCGGAAGAGAAACGCGCCGAGGATGGCGCGGCCCTGCTGCTCGGTGAGTTGATTTTCGTTGGTGCGCAGCGACATGACGTTCTCGAAGACGGTCCCTTCGGAATCGAGATTATCGAGGCGGTTCTGGGCGAAGTAGCCGGGCACGACGTTGCTGCCGAGTTCGCGTTCGCCGCCTTGGATCGGGATCACGCCGGCGAGGATTTTCAGGAGCGTGGATTTGCCGGCGCCGTTGGGGCCGACGAGGACGATGCGCTGGCCGCGCTCGGCGGCGAAGTTGAGGTCGCCGTAAACGACGTGGTCGCCGTAGGCCTGGCGGACGTGCTTGAGGTCGATGACTTTCAGACCGGAGCGCGGGGGCTGCGGGAACTTGAAGTTCATCTTGCGCAGCTCCTCGGTGGGCTCTTCGACGGCGGCCTCTTTGAGGCGCTCGATTTGTTTCTCTTTCGATTTCGCGCGGGAGGCCATGGAGGCCTTGGCGCCGAAGCGGTCCACGAAAACCTGGAGATGGGCGATCTCGCGCTGCTGGGTTTTGAAGGCGGCGGCCTGCTGGGATTTGCGGGCCTCTTTTTCGGTGAGGAAATTGTCGTAGTTGCCGTGGTAGTAGTGGAGCGAGCCGGCGCGGAGTTCGAGCATGCCGGTGCAGAGGGCGTTGAGGAACGCGCGGTCATGGGAGATGACGACGAGGCCGCCGGGGTAGCGGATCAGGTATTCCTGAAACCAGAGCAGCGCTTCAAGATCGAGATGGTTGGTCGGCTCGTCGAGGAGGAGGAGCGCGGGTTCGGCGACGAGGAGACGGGCGAGGTGGGCGCGCATGACCCAGCCGCCGGAGAAGGTTTTGGCGATTTTCATGGCGTCGCCCTCCTTGAAGCCGAGGCCGGCGAGGATTTTTTTGGCGCGGGGCTCGAGGGTGTAGTCGATGTCGTAGTCGTCGTCGTCGGGCTCGAGTTTTTTGCCGCTGGTGGCGATGTGGAGGATGGTCTCGTCGCCGGCGGGGGCGCTCTCCTGCGGGAGGTAGCCGAAATCGGCGCCGCGCTCCCATTCGATGGTGCCAGTGTCGGGTTTTTCCTCGCCGAGGATGAGGCCGAACAGGGTCGATTTGCCCGCGCCGTTGGGACCGATGAGGCCGAGGCGGTCGGTGCGCGCGATGAAGAGCGAAACTTCGGAGAAGAGTTCGCGGGTGCCGTAGGACTTGGAAACGTCGGCGATGGTGAGCATGAGAACCGCGTAGCAAACCCTACGCCGAGCGGGGTCGTCAATGGCGGGGTTGGGGCCGTCGCCGACGTGTCACTAACGAGTCACAAAGAGGAGGGCGCCGCGTTTTAGCGGCTGAGCGTGAGGGCGATGCAGCCGGCGACGGCGACGAGGCTGCCGACGAGGGTGCGGCGCGACGGTTTGTCGCCCTCCAGCCACCACGCGAGGGGAATGGCGAAGAGCGGCGTGGTGGCGACGATGGGCAGCACGAGGCCGCTCGGGGCAGTGGCGAGGGCCCATTGGTAACAACCCACGCCAAGGACCGGGCCGATGAGGCCGTTGGCGAAGATGAGGCGCAGGTTTAATTTGGCCGGTGCGGGTGTGGCGAGATCGGTGGCCGCGTCGGGTGCGGGCGGGCGGCGCACGAGGCGGAGGACGAGGAACCAGAGGGAGGCGAAGATGAGGCCGGCGAGAATGCGTTGGTAGGCGGCGTTGAGACCGAAGGTGGCGTTGTGGGTGGCCTCGCCGGCGGCGTCGGCGATGAGTCCGCCTTTGCGGCTCACGAGGGCGCCGAAGCCCTGGCCGGCGGCGGCGAGCAGGCCGAAAAGGAAGCCGATGGGTTGGATGGCGACCTTGGGCGGGCTGGCCTTGCTCGGCATGAGCGCGAGGGCGACGCCGGCGAGGATGACCAGGCCCCAGAAAATCTGCGTGCCGCTGAGCCGCGTATCGAGCCAGAGCCACTCGCCGCCGGCGGCGATGGGCGCGGCGAGGCACTGGGTCATCAGCACGGTGAGACGCGAACCAAGCAACGGGAGGGCGGCATACACGCCGAGATCGCCAAGGCCCATGCCGATGACGCCACTGAGAAAAAACCAGCCGACGCTGGCGCTGGTGAAGCCGTGGCCGAGGGTGTGGGCGAAGGCGCCGAGGAGGAGCGCGGCGACGATGAGGCGGCCCATGTTGGCGCGCGCGGGACCGTGGGCGCGCGCGTTGCGGCCGGAGTAGGTGGCGTTGAGCGCGAAGAAAAAGGCGGCGAGGAACGAGGCGAGCATCGGGGAGACGTGACGAGAAGGTGACGACGGAAAGGAGGCCACGATTTTTTCGTGGCGTCGCGTTTCAACGCCACGCTATCTCTCGCCGCACATTTTTATGAAAGCCAAACGCCAGACGAAACGCCCCGAAGACATCAACGCGGCCCTCGCCGCCAAGAAGGGCCCGGTTTCCCAGTTCATCGCGCAGCACTACCGCCACTTCAACGCGGCGGCGCTCCTCGACACGGCCAAGGGTTACGAGACCCACCTCAAGGCGGGCGGCAAGATGCTCGTCACGCTCGCGGGCGCGATGTCCACGGCGGAGCTCGGCATCTCGCTCGCCGAGATGATCCGCGAGGACAAGGTCCACGCGATCGTCTGCACCGGCGCGAATCTGGAGGAGGATATTTTCAACCTCGTCGCGCACGATTATTACGAACGCGTGCCGCATTACCGCCACCTCACGGCGGAGGACGAAGTGAAGCTCGTCGAGCGCCACATGAACCGCGTGACCGATACCTGCATTCCCGAGATGGAGGCCATGCGCCGCATCGAGGCGGTCGTGGCTGACGAGTGGACGAAGGCCGACCAGGCCGGCGAACGCTATTTCCCGCACGAGTTCATGTATAAGATTATCCGCAGCGGTAAGCTCAAGAAGAGCTATCAGATCGACCCGAAGAATTCGTGGATGCTCGCCGCCTGTGAGAAGAATCTGCCGATCATCGTCCCCGGTTGGGAAGACGCCACGCTGGGCAATATGTATGCCGGCCGCGTCGTCACGGGTGAGATCAAGAACGTCCACACCGTGCGCACCGGCATTGAATACATGACGTGGCTCGCCGAGTGGTATACGAAGACGGCGAAGCTCATGAAGAACGGCGAAGGCTCCATCGGCTTCTTTCAAATCGGCGGCGGAATCGCGGGCGATTTTCCGATCTGCGTGGTGCCGATGCTGCACCAGGATCTCCAGCGCACGGGCGTGCCGTTGTGGGGCTATTTTGCGCAGATCAGCGACTCGACCACGAGCTACGGCAGCTACTCCGGCGCGGTGCCAAACGAGAAGATCACATGGGGCAAGCTCGCGGGCTCGACGCCGAAGTTCATCGTCGAGAGTGACGCGACCATCGTGGCGCCGCTGATTTTTAACTGGGTGCTGGGAAAGTAAGGGGCGCGCTCAGGCCGTCGCGAGTTTCAACAGGCTCGCGGCGGCGGCGCGGGCCGCGGTCGAGGGCGCGGTGCCGCCGGTGGCGTGGGCGGCAATGATCGAGCCGTCGATCAAGAGGCTCAGCGTCTCGGCGAGTGTGGCGGGGTTTTTTGCTCCGGCGGCGGCCGTCAGTTCGGTCAGCAAGGCGGTGACGGCCTGTTTGTGCCGCCAGGCGGTGCGATGGATCGGGTGATCGGGCTCAGGGTATTCGCTGAGGGCGCGGATGAAGGCGCAGCCTTTGAAATCATCCGAGGCGAACCACGCGTCGAGCCAGTCGAACACGCCGAGCAGGCGGCGGTTGGGCGAGCGGCCGGCGGCTTCGACGGCGGCATGCAGGCCGGCGCGGATCTCCAGATCGCGTTTTTCAAGAACGGCGACGATCAGATCCTCCTTTGAGGGGAAATGATTGTAGAGGGTCATCTTCGCCACGCCGGCCTCGGCGAGGATCGTGTCGATGCCGACGACCCGGTAGCCGTCGCGATAGAACAGCCGCCACGCCGTCGCCATGAGGTGGGCGCGCTTGGGCGATGAGTTTTCGAGCGGAATGGCGGGAGCGGGCATGGGGGACAGAGTGGGGGAATTCACGGCTCTGACAAGGCGATAGACAGGTTTGTCTATTGGTGCTTGTGCATGATAGACAGATCGGTCTTGTCATGGCGCGTCGCCGGACCCTCCGTCCGGGATCAACTCACAACCTCCCTCGAAAAATCAGACCATGAAAACCGCCGTCATCATCCTCTCCGATCCGAAGTCGGGGAGTGACGAAGCGCTCGGCCGCGTGTTCAACGCCCTCGCGCTCGCCCACGAGGCCCGGAAGGCCGGCGACGAGGTCGAAGTCGTTTTCAACGGCGCCGGCACGCGCTGGCCCGCCGAGCTGACCAAGCTCTCTCATCCGGCCAACGGCCGCTACGCCGCCGTGCGCGCAGTCGTAAAAGCCGCGTCGTGCGGCTGCCGATCATCGCCCTGACGGCGTGTGCGCGCGTGGAGGACCGGAAGCGGTGTCTCGATGCGGGGATGGACGGCTATGTGACGAAGCCGATCCGGGCGGCGGAGCTGCGGGCCGGGCTGGAGCGTTGCGGGCTCGAGGACCGGGCGGCGGCGGCCGGACCGGAAGCTCACCGGGCACCGCAGGGGGAAACTATTTTGGACGAGGCGGCGCTGGCGACGGTGCGGGACCCGAGCGGGCCCGAAGGGCTTTCGCTGCTGCCGGAAGTGGTGCGGCTCTATCTGAGCGACGAGGCGGAGCGGCTGGGGCGGCTAGGGGCGCTGGTGCGGGAAAAACAGACCGCGTCGCTGGCCGATGAGTCGCACGCTTTCGCGGGCAACGCGGCGGTCTTCGGCGGCGTCCAAGTGAAGCGGTGGAACTGGAGCGCGTGGCGTGGGCGGAAGCGGCGGCGGCGTTGGCGCGGCTCGAGGGTGCGTGCGAAAGCTTGCGGGGCGAACTGGCGCGGCTGAAACTTTGCCGAAATGAAAATCCTGGCGATGGAGGACCAGCCGGTGGCGGCGATGCACCCGATGGCGGTGCTAAAATCGCTCGGCCACGAAGCCGAGCTGGTGACCGACTCGGCGACCGCGTAGTCGCGTCTCGCAAACCAGGGTTTCCGCGTGGTGGTGAGCGACTGGCGGATGCCCGGGATCGACGGGCTCGGGCTGTGCCGGATGATCCGGGAGCGCGGCGGCGACTACGTTTATTTCATCCTCATCAGTTCAAACCGGGTGACGAAGGAGAACCGCCAGCTGGCGCTGGAGTCGGGGGTGGACGATTTTCTGACGAAGCCGGTCGATGCGGACGAGCTGGGCATGCGGCTCCACGTGGCCGAGCGGATTCTGGGGCTTTCGGCGCAGGTGAAGCAGTTGGAGACGTTCATCCCGATCTGCGGCTACTGCAAAAAAATCCGCAACGACCGGAAATACTGGCAGGAGATCGAGACGTTTTTCAGCCAGCACCAGGGGACAAAATTCAGCCACGGCGTGTGTCCGGATTGCTACGAGCGGGAGCTGGTGCCGCAGCTGGAGAAGCTCGGGATAGATCCGGCGGCGGCGCGGGGCGGCGAGAGCTGAGGGTGGGGAGCGGAATGCGGAGTGCAGAGGGCGAGAGCAGTGAGGTTCTGTTTGCACGAGGGGACGAGCGGATGGCGAATCGGCCGTGCCTGCTGGGTTGCAGGACGGGATCGTTCTCAGGCGGCCGTGAAGGTGCCGCGTTTTTCGGCGCGGCGGGCGCGGCCGAGGGTGACGAGGGCTGCGAGGATTTCGGCGACGGTTTCCTTTTTTCCGCGCGCGAAGGTGGCGGCCAGATCGGCCGCAGAGACGGGGGCCGTGGCGGCGGCGAGGGCGGTGGCGACGGCTTCGACCTGGGCGGGGCGCTCTTGGGGCCAGGTGGGTTTTGCGCGGCTCTTTTTGGCGGCCGGGATGCCGGGCTTGGATTTCTTCGCAGGTTTCGCGGGGCGCGTGGTGAGGGTGAGACCGGCCTGAGTCGGGGCTTGGAATTCGGGGCGGAGCCAGCGGATCTGGCCGCGCGCTTCCTCGGCGGCGCGCGTGGCGTTCAGGGTGACGATGCGCTCGAGGATTTCCTCGTCGGTCAAGTTTACCGGCCAGCCGTAGGCTTCGGCGACGGCGGCATCGAGTTGCTCGTGGAGGTGACGGAGCGTGGCGACGAGGGCGATATCGTTGAGATTTTTGTCGGCGGTAGTGAGGGCGGTGCCGGCGCGGAGTTTTACGAGGACGTTGTAGATCGCGGTGAGCCCGGCGCCGTGCTTGGCCTGCGCGCGCTTGCGGTGGGCGTCGATTTCTTCGGCGATGGCGCGGATGCGGGCCGCTTGTTTCTCCGTGACGACTGGGAAAGGAAAGGGATCGAAGCAGCGGGTGGCTTGGTAGCGGGGACGGTCTTCGAGCGTGCCGCCGGCAGCGAGGGCGTAGGTGACGTGGATGCGGCTGCTGAGAACACCGAGATGGAGGGCATCGTCGAGATTGGTCGCGATGAGCGCGCCGTCGGGAAATACGGTCGCATCGAGGAAAACGAAGAAGCGGTGTTTGCCGACTTCGCTGGTTGCGATATAGCGGCTCAGGCCGGCGACAGAGGCCCGGAAACGTCCACGAGGCTCGGCGAAGACCCACCAATTTTCGCGATAGCTCGCGCGTTTGTTGAGGTCGCGCTGCGGCTTCACGGTGGTGAACAGATGCTGGAAGACCTTGGGGAAGCGTTCGCGGACTTCTGCTTCACTGAGACCGTATAAATCTATCACAAGCGCGCCGCGCGGGACTTCGGTAAGATCGCGGCCGTTGCGGAAGGGTTTGATGTGTCGGTCGAGATCGCGAGCGGCGCCAAGACCGAGGGCGCGGGCAGCATCAGATGTAACGACGAAACCATCGCCGACGAGTTTCGCTCCCATGAAGGCGAGGTCCGAATTCGAGCGAAGTGAGACGCAGGAGGAGACATCGGCTCCGAGGGTGAGATCGGGAGCAACATTACCACGCGCGCGACTCAGGGTGACATCAAGCGAGCCGTCGTCGTTGCGCTCGTCACCGTATTCGCCCGGTTCCTCCTCGACGGTAAATTTTTCGGGCGGGTTGCGGTCCCGGCGGAGTTCGCGGAGACGGTCGCGGTTGGGGCGTTCTGAAGTGATGGTGACGAGCTCGCCGCTGGGATCGCCTCCGGCCAGCTCGCCCACCGTCATGGCAATCCGGACGGCGGCACCGTCGGCGGTGTCCACCCAGGGGTGATCGGGAATGGCGAAACGGAGCGCGAGAGCCGGGAGCGGATCGCCTTTCTCCGGGCGAATATGGTCGGCGACGATGCGGCGGCTGGAAGTCTGGCGAAGGCTGTTGGTGGTGATGAAGCCGAAGCGTTTGACCGCGCCGGCCCGAGTGAGCGCAGCGGCTTTGTGCCACCAATACATCACGAAGTCGGCCGTCTCGGGCAGTGCAGGATAGGCCGCGCGCAACGTGGCGGTGTAGGCTTCGCCGAGATCGTTGCGCATCATCTTGCTGCCGAGAAAAGGCGGGTTGCCCACGATGTAGTCGGTGGCGGGCCAATCGGCGGGACGGGGATTCGCGTAGCGGTAAAAGGGAACACGTTTCGATTCGTCGGGGATTTCGCGACCGCTGGCGGCGTCGCGTTTCACGGAGCGCCGGTCCCAGAGCGTGATGGGCTCGATTGGGTGCGAAGACGCGGGAAGGTTTTCCGGGAGGCCGGGGAAGGCGGCGGGGCCTTCCTTTTCGATCATCGCGCGGGTGACGATTTCGGGCGGGCCGTCGTAGGCGAGGACGGCGTCGCGGTGCTCGATGTTTTTGAAATTGCGCAGGACGGGCTCGGCGGGGGCGACGGCGCCGAAGGTGCGGAAATGCCACTGGAGGTAGCCGATCCAGAGGACGAGCTCGGCGATGGAGGCGGCGCGGGGGTTTAGCCCGATGCCGAGGAACTGGTGGGGATCGACGGTCGCGGCGCCGATGGCGCGCGGGCCCTGCTCGGTGCGACGACCGCCGCCGAAGCGTTCGTAGGCATCAAGGACTTCGCCTTCGAGAATTTTGAAGTGCGCGAGGGTGACGTAGAGGAAATTGCCGCAGCCGCAGGCGGGATCGAGCACGCGGAGGGAGCAGAGCCGGCGGTGGAATTTGAAGATATCGGCCTGGGCGCGGGCGGTGCGGCCGGACTCGGCGAGGGAGAGGGCGGAGGCGAGGACGTTGGCCCACTCGGCGCGGAGCGGCTCGATCACGGTCGGGAGGACGATGCGCTCGACGTAGGCGCGGGGCGTGTAGTGCGCGCCGAGTTTGTGGCGCTCGGCGGGATCGAGGGCGCGCTCGAGGAGGGTGCCGAAGATGGCGGGCTCGACCTCGCTCCACTGGAGGCGCGCGGCGGCGACGAGTAGATCGAGCTGCGCGGGGCCGACGGCGAGGGCGGTGGCGTCGCTGAAGAGGCCGCCGTTGAAATGGAGGAGTTTGACGCGGAGGACGGTCGAGAAGGGCGTGCCGCGGTCGAGTTCGCGGAAGAGCTGTTCGAGGGTGGCGGCGACGCCGGCGGCGGGGGCGCGGTCGCGTTGGAGCGATTCGAGGAGGCCGCGGAAGCCCTCGCGCGGGAGGAGGCCGATGTCCTCGGCGAACATGCAGAAGAGGCAGCGCGTGAGGAAGGCGGAGACGGTGCGCGGATCGTGGCGGTCGTGCTCGAAGGATTGGGCAAGCGCGGCGAGGCGGCGGGCGGCCTCGCGGGTGACGGCGGCGGAGGTCTTGGCCGGGTCGAGCGCCGTGGGATCGAGCCAGAGGAGGCGGAGGCGGGCGCGGATTTTTTCGTCGCGCAGATCGCCGAGGAGGACGCGGTGCGAGCGGGCGTCGGGGAACGGGAGGAAGGCTTTTCCCTTCTGGGTGAAGTCGGCGAAGAGTTCGAAGGAGTGGCCGACATCGACCACGACGACGAAGGGAGGCGGGGGCTCGGAGGCGGGGAGATTGCGGGCGTAGCGCTCGGCCTGCGTGCGGGCTTCGAGCATGGCGCGGCCGTAGAGATCGGCGCGAGGGGCGCGGGTCGAGCCGGCGGGCGAATGGTCGAGCGCGAGCTCGCCCTCGGCGGGAGCGGGCTGGTTTTCGGGGCGGGCGTCGGCGGCGGTTTGTTTGGCCTCAAGGACGAAGCAGGCGCGGCGGTAGAGGTCGATTTTGCCGGTGGTGGCGCGGCCGTCGGGCTGGTGAAGAGGGACGGCGCGCTCGAAGACGTAGGCGTTTTCGGAGGAATCGGGGCCGGCCGGGTCGGGGTGCGGGAGATCGAGGAGGTCGCAGAGTTCGGTGAGAAACAGATCCTTGTTCGCACGCTCGGCTCGCTCGGTGTCGGACCAGCGGGTGATGAAGGTGGCGACGGGATCGGGGGTCATGCGGGCGGCGGTGAGTGGGGGATGAAGTAGCGGGGCAGGGACGGCGCTAGCGAAGGGAAAATGCGGCGCGGGCGGTTTTTGCTTTGGCGGAATGAGGAGCGAGCTTGAGCGGGGATGAGGGGGAGGCTATCCGGGTAGGCTTATGCTTTTTGTGGTCGGATGTTTTGCTCTGGCGGCGGTGCTGTTTCTGATCTGGGTGTTTCGCGGTCCGCCGTGCCCGCCGTTTAACGGTGATTGAGGCGCGGGGCTGCACGGTTTGGGGGCGCGGTGGAGGGTAGGAGGATGGAGAGTTGACCGACGGGAGTCAGATCTTGTGAGCGGGGGCGAGGGGCTGCGGCGGGGGCGAAAGACTGACGGGCCGCGCGGCGGAGCGCACGGCCCACCTCGGCGGGATGGAAGCGGGGGATTCCAAGACGGCGTTGCGCCGGCGGGGGAATGGGGTTCCGTCGCGGGATGTCCAACGCGCTTGCTTCTGAGAAATCGCCCTACCTCCGCCAACATGCGGAAAATCCCGTGGACTGGTTGCCGTGGGGTGAGGTGGCGTTTGCGAAGGCGCGGGCGGAGGAGAAGCCGATTTTTTTGAGCATCGGGTATGCGACCTGCCATTGGTGTCACGTGATGGCGCATGAGTCGTTTGAGGACCCGGCGGTGGCGGAGATTTTGAATGAGCACTTTGTGTCGATCAAGGTGGACCGGGAGGAGCGGCCGGACGTGGACAAGGTTTACATGGCCTACGTGCAGGCGCTCACGGGACACGGCGGATGGCCGTTGAGTGCGTGGCTCACGCCGGAGTTGAAACCGTTTTTCGGCGGCACGTATTTTCCGCCGCAGGATCGTCCCGGCCGGGCGGGGTTTTCGTCGTTGTTGCGGGCGATCGAGCGGGGGTGGCGCGAGGAACGGGCGAAGTTGGTGAACGAGAGCGAGCGGATCATCGGTGAGCTGCGCACGCGGGCGGAGGGGCGGGGGGCGGGGGGCGAGGGGAGGGACGTGGAAGGCGGCGATCTTGCCGAGGCGGCGGGCGCGGCGTTCGAAGGGGGATTCCAGTATTTTCATGAGGCGTTTGATGCGGAGAACGGCGGCTTCGGCGGGGCACCAAAATTTCCCCGGGCGAGCAATCTGGCGTTTCTGTTTCGGTGCGCGGCGCAGCAGGGTTTGGAGTCGGAGCTCGGTCGCGCGGCGGTGGATATGGCCGGACACACGCTGCGGAAGATGGCGCGGGGAGGAATCCACGATCACGTGGGCGGCGGGTTTCACCGTTACTCGGTCGATGAGGCGTGGTTCGTGCCGCACTTTGAGAAGATGCTTTACGATCAGGCGCAGATCGCGATGAACGCGCTGGAGATGAGGCAGGCGGGCGGCGATGAGCGTTACGCGTGGATGGCGCGGGATATTTTTGATTACGTCGCGGAGCAGCTCACGGGGGCGCACGGAGGATTTTTGTCGGCGGAAGATGCGGATAGCACCGTGCCGGGTGCGCCGGAGGGCGAACATGCCGAGGGCGCTTTCTACGTGTGGACGCACGGGGAAATCGCGGCCGTGCTGGGTGGGGACGCGGATTTTTTTAGCGCGCACTTCGGGGTAAAGGTTGAGGGCAACGTGCCCGTGCAGCTTGATCCGCAGGGGGAATTTCCCGGGAAAAATATTTTGGCGCAGGTGCGGCCGTTGGCGGAATCAGCGCGGGTGGCGGGACTGACGACCGAGGAGGCGAGCGAGCGCTTGCGGGGGGCGTTGGCAAAGTTGAAGACGGTGCGGGCGGCGCGGCCGCGACCGTTGCTCGACGACAAGGTGATCACGGCGTGGAACGGGCTCATGATTTCGGCGTTGGCGCGGGGTGCGCAGGTGCTGGGCGGCGGCGGGGAGAAAGAGGAAGGGAAAGAAGAAAGAGAACGGTTGCTGCGGGCGGCGGTGCGGGCGGCAGAGTTCGTAGAGCGGGAACTCCACGATGCGGGGCGCGGGGTGTTGTTTCGTTCATGGCGCGAGGGGCGCGGCGCGAGCGAGGGGTTTGCCGAGGACTACGCGTTTTTCATTCAAGGTCTGATCGATTTGTATGAGGCGTCGTTTGAAATCCGCTGGCTGCAGTGGGCGGGGCGGTTGCAGGTGAAGATGGATGAGTTGTTTTGGGACGGGGCGGACGGAGGCTATTTCAATTCGGCGGCGGGCGCGGCGGATATCGTGCTGCGATTAAAGGACGATTATGATGGCGCGGAGCCGACGCCGTCTTCGGTGGCGGCGATGAATTTGTTGCGACTTGCGGCGATGCTGGGAGATGAACCGTCGGGCAGCGCAGCGCGCTTGGGCCATCGCGCGCGGGCGATTAGGACACTGGAGGCCCTGCGCGCGCAGTGGACACGGGTGCCGCAGGGTCTGCCGCAGATGTTGTGCGCGTTGGAACTGGCTTTCCTGCCGCCGCGTCACGTGGTGCTGGCGGGTGATCCGGAGGCGGAAGATTTCCTGGGTCTGGCGGCGGTTTTGCACGAGCGACTCGGGCCGCGTCGGGCGGTGTTGGCGGCGGATGGCGGTGAAGGTCAGCGCTGGTTGGCGAAGCGGGCGCCATGGTTGGCGGAAATGCGTCCGGTGGGTGGGCGGGCAACGGCTTTTGTGTGCGAAGAATTCACCTGTCGGGCCCCGGTGACGGCGGCGGCGGAGCTGCGTGGTTTGCTGGCAAAGACTTAAATCTCGTGGAGGGTTGAGCCGACCGGTAGTCTCTCTTCTTTATTGAACACCGATTCTTCAGATTCCGGGCTGCGCCGATGGCAGCTTTTTGCGGGCGGGTTGAACCTCACACTCGGCGCCGTGGTGTTGGCGGGCCGCTTCGCTGACCTGCCGCTGTTGGTGACGGTGGTGCCCGGGGGGACGGCGATGTCGTTTCCCACGGCGATCGCGTTCATGATGGTGGGACTGGCCCTGCTCGGGGAAGGGTGGGGCCGGCGAGCGCTGACCCTTGCGTTTGGCGGGCTCACGGCGCTGCTGGGGTCCGGCGTGCTGGCGCTGTATTACATCTTGGAGCCGTTGGGTTGGATGGCGGGCAGCAACGAGCCGGGAAGAGGAGTGGGCTTCGACGGGCGGATGTCGCCGAATGCGGCGGGGGCGTTTGCGCTGTTGGGTTTGACCCTGGTGCTCGCGCAGGCGCGGCCCGCGTGGCGACGGGCCGCGGTGGGGATGGTTTGCGTGGTGCTGGCGATGGCGTTTCTGGCCCTTTTTGGCCATGCGACCGGATTGCGGGCCATGAGTGGATGGTGGCGCCTGACGGGCATGGCGATGCACACGGCCGCCGGACTGTTTATTTCGGGAGCGGTTTTGCTGACGGGGTTGTTGTCGAGGAAATCGGGGCAACGCGCGGCCTTAAGTCATGCGCTGCCGTTTTTCACGACAGCCGGGGGATTGATCGTGGTGGTGGGCCTGACGGCCTACGCCAGCAACAACCAACAGCGCGCGCTGGCGGATGCGGTGGCGCACAGCCGGGACGTGATCGCGTCGGTCAATTACATGGAGCTTTGCCTCACGCGGATGGAAGCGGGCGTGCGGGGTTTTTTGCTGACCGGCCAGGAGCGGTTCGTGGCGGGTCACGAAGTATTGGGAGCCCGCGTGGACGACGAACTGAAGCGCGGGAAAAGCTTGAGCGCGGGTGATCCCGCGCAGTCGGAACGGATGACGCGGTTGGAAGCGCTGGTGAAGGAAAAGCAGCGGATGCTGCGGGCGATGCTTGAGGCGGGCCGGAGCGGTGAGGCCGCCCGCGGGATCGGGCTCATCGGGGACGGTCAGGGTCCGGCGCTGGCGGCGCAGATCCGCGAACCCATCAACGCGCTCGAAATGGCGCAACGTATCCGGCTGGCGGGATCTGAAACGGCGCTGCGCCGCACCGCCGCGCAGACCAACCGGATCATTTTCCTCGGGAATCTGGTGGCGGTGGGATTTTTCGCCGCGGCGTTGTGGACGTTGCGCCGCGCGGAGCGGGCGCGCCGGGCGGCGCAGGGTGAACTCGTGGCGGCGAACGCCAGTCTGGCGCGGGTGGGCCAGCTCCAGCGCGCAGTGTTGGACGGGACCAATTACAGCATCGTCGCGACGGACTCCAAGGGGGTGATCCGCGAGTTCAACGCCGGGGCGGAGGCCATGCTCGGCTACAGGCGTGAGGAAATGGTGGGACGAGAAACCCCTGCGCGGTTCCACCTGCCAGCCGAAATGGCGGCGCGGGCGGCGGAGCTGACGCAGGAGCCGGGGCGCGCGATCCAACCGGGTTTTGAGGTGTTGGTGACCCGGGTGCGTCGGGGTGAAGTGGAAACGGGTGAGTGGACCTTCGTGCGGAGAGGCGGGAAGACGCTGCCGGTGCTGCTGAGCGTGACGGCGTTGCACGACGAAAGCGGCGGGCTGACGGGGTTTGTGGCGATCGCGCAGGATCTGACCGAGCGCAAGCGGGCGCGTGAGGAGTTCGAGGGTATCGCGGAGCTTCTCCGCCGGACCGGTGAGATGGCGAAGATCGGGGGCTGGGAGGTGGACATTGCGACGATGCAGCCGCATTGGTCGGTGGAGACCTGCCGGATTCACGAGATAGATACGGGGGTGGCCCCGCCGCTCGATCAGGCGATCAATTTTTACGCGCCAGAGGCGCGACCCGTGATCGGGGCGGCGGTGCAAAAGGCGATCGACGGGGGCACACCCTGGGATCTGGGGCTGCCGCTTCTCACGGCCAAGGGAAGGCATGTGTGGGTGCGGGCGCAGGGCAGTGCGGTGCTGCGGGAGGGGAAACCGGTGAAGCTGATCGGTTCGTTTCAGGATATCACGGACCGCAAGGTGGCGCAGTTGGGGCTCGAGGCGGCGGCGGCCCAATTCAAGAGGCTCGGGGCGCAGGTGCCGGGCATGATTTTCCAGTCCCGGCGCCGGCCGGACGGCACCACCTGCATCCCCTACGCGAGCGAAGGCATCCGGCAGATTTACCGGCTCACGCCCGAGGATGTGCGCGACGAAGTTTCGCAGATGCTCCGGCTGGTGCATCCCGATGATCTGCCCCGATTGCGGGAGGATGTGCGGCGTTCCGCCCGGACGTTGGAGCCGTTGCAGCAGGAATACCGGGTGCGTTATGCCGACGGCACGGAGCGCTGGTTGTTGTCCAATTCAGTGCCTTCACGCGAGGCGGACGGGAGTGTGCTCTGGCATGGCTTCGTGACCGATGTGACGGAGCGCAAGAACACCGAGGCAGCCCTGCGTGGGAGCGAAGAACGTTTTCGCAATGCGTTCGAGTTCGCCGGCATCGGCATGGCGCTCATCGGTCTCGATGGCCGCTGGCTGCGGGTGAACCGCGCACTGTGCGAAATCGTCGGTTACTCTGAGGACGTTCTGCGACAGAAGACCTTTCAGGACATCACGCATCCCGAGGATCTCGCGGTCGATCTGACCCACGTAGGTGAATTGCTCGCCGGGCACCGGGGTTTCTACCGGATGGAGAAACGTTATTTCCACAGCGAAGGGCATATCGTATGGATCAACCTCACGGCCTCGCTGGTGCGCGGAGCGGAGGGCGAGCCGTTGTATTTTGTCTCGCAGATCGAGGACATCACCGAGCGCAAGCAACTCGTGCGCAGTCTGGCGCTGGCGCGCGACGAGGCGCTCACGGCCTCGCGCCTGAAGTCGGAGTTTCTCGCCAACATGAGCCATGAAATCCGCACGCCGATGAACGGCATCATCGGCATGGCGGGCCTGTTGATGGATTCACGGCTCGACCCCGAGCAGCGCGATATGGGGCAGGTCATCCAGAACAGCGCGGAAAATCTCCTGAGCATCATCAATGACATTCTCGATTTCTCGAAGATCGAGGCGGGCAAAATGCGCATCGAACCGGCGGAATTTGAGCTGTGCCTGGTGGTGGAGGAAACGCTCGCATTGCTGGCGACGCGGGCCCACGAAAAGCATCTGGAGCTGGTGTGCGACTTTGATGCCGCGCTCGCGCTCACGCTGCGCGGCGATGCCGGGCGCATCCGCCAAGTCCTTACCAATCTCGTGGGCAACGCCGTGAAATTCACCGAATCCGGCGAGGTCGTCGTCTCGGTGCGCCGGTTGCGCGAGCGGGGGATGCGCACGGCGTTTCGCATCGAAGTGCGCGACACCGGGGTGGGCATTCCGCACGAAGCGCAGGGGCGGTTGTTTCAGGCGTTCACGCAGGCGGACGGCACGACCACGCGGAAATTTGGCGGCACGGGGCTGGGGCTGGCGATCTCCCGGCAACTGATCGAACTGATGACAGGCTCGATCGGTTTCGAGAGCGAGCCGGGCCGGGGTTCGACCTTCTGGTTTGAGCTGGAGTTGCCGCGCGTCACGACGACCGCGGTGGCCGGGCTGGCGGTGTTGCCGGGCGCAGCGCGCCTGCTGGTCGTGGACGACAATGCGACCAACCGGCAGATCTTGGTGGCGCAGCTCGCGGGCTTCGGGCTGCGGGCGGAGGCGGTGGCGGATGGGGCGACGGCGCTCGCGCGCCTGCGGACGCAGGTGGCGCTTGGCGAACCGTTTCACGCGGTGCTGCTCGACTGGCACATGCCGGGTATGGACGGCCTCGCGCTGGCGGTGGAAATCCGTGCCGTTGCGACGCTGGCGGCACTGCCGCTGCTGATGCTTTCCTCGGCGGGGGCCTTGCCCGATCCCGCGGCGACCTCGGCGATCAATTTCGCGGCGTTTCTCACGAAGCCGGTGCGCCAGGCCCAGCTCCACCGTTGTCTCGGGCGGGTGCTCAACCGGCCCGAATTGTTGATGGCGTTCCAAGCCGCCCGCACCGCGGCCGAGGGGCGCGGCCTGCGATTGCTCGTCGTGGAGGATAATTCCGCCAATCAACTCGTGGCGCGCATGCTCCTCACAAAATTGGGTCACGCGGTGGACCTCGCGGGTGATGGCCAACAGGCTCTCGAACAACTCGCGCGGCAGGGCTACGACGCGGTCCTGATGGATTGCCAGATGCCGCGGCTCGATGGCTACGAGGCCACCCGGCGCATCCGCGCCGGCGTGGTGCCGGGGCTCAACGTGCGCATTCCCGTGATCGCGCTGACGGCTTACGCGATGCCGGGCGACCGCGAGAAATGTCTCAAGGCCGGCATGGACGATTACGTCACAAAGCCGCTGCGCGCGGCCGAGCTGCGCGAAGTTTTTGTGCGTTGCGGGCTGTTGTCCGGTGAGGAGCGCGCGAAATCGGCGGTTGAACCGGAGCCAGCGCCGGAAGGCCTGCTCGATCCGCTGCTCATCGCGCAGCTTCGCTCCCTGCCGGGCAGAAATGGTCCGTCGCTGCTCCCGGAATTAATCACAATTTTTCGCCGGGACGAGGCGCAGCGTCTCACGGCGCTGGCGGAATTGGCCGGAGCCCGGCAGGGGGCCCCGCTGGCGGCGGCGGCGCATACGCTCGCGGGCAGTTGCGCGAACCTCGGGGCGCATGAGCTGCGGCAGATGGCGCAGGCGCTTGAGACCGCGGCCCGGGCCGAAATCTGGGGGGAGGTCGCGACGCAGTTGGCCGCGCTGCAAGCGGCGTGGCCGCGACTCACTGCCGCGCTGGCGGCCTTGGAGCGTTCCACTTCATGAAAATTCTCGCCGTGGAGGATGACCCCGTCGCGCAGCTCGTGCCCGAAGCCTCGCTCCGCCAGCTCGGCCACGAAGCGGTGCTGGCCGCCGACGGCGCGGCCGCTTGGGAGCTGCTGGGCGCGGCGCGTGACGAGATCCGGCTCGTCGTGAGCGACTGGTTGATGCCAAGATTGAACGGGCTGGAGTTGTGCAGCCGCATCCGGGCGCGGGGGCCGGACTATATTTACTTTATCTTGCTCACGCAGCAGACGCCGACGGATGTGAACCACGAGGAAGCGCTCACGGCGGGCGTGGATGATTTCCTGGTGAAGCCGGTAAACCTGCGGGAGCTGCGGATGCGGTTGCGCGTGGCGGAGCGGATTCTGGGCTACACGCGACAGGTGCGGCAGCTGGAGTCGTGTCTGCCGATCTGCTCCTACTGCAAAAACGTGCGCGACGATCAGGACTACCGGCAGCACATCGAGGCTTATCTAAACAAGCAGTCCGGCACCAATTTCAGCCACGGGGTGTGTCCGGATTGCTACGAGACAAAGGTGCGCCCGATATTGCGCGACGCGGGCTTGGATTCGCCACCCTATGAGGAGATGCAGCGCCGGATCGAGTAGGTGGCGGGCGATTGAGCGCCGGTGGCGGAACGAAGGACCGCGAGCGGGGGAATCGCGAAGGGCGCTGTTGACGCCGAACGAGGCCAGATTCGAACCCACTGCACGGACGAGAACCTTGGCGTCCACCGTTGGGGACGACAAAACCGGTGACGACGGCGCCGCCCGCTCGGACGAAGGAGCGATTGAAACAATGGGTGAGCGGCGCTTGGGACGGGTGAGGAGGACGAGTTTCATTCTTCCAAGGGATCTTAGCCCAATCGCTAATGAAATCTGGACTTTCCCTCGGGGGGGGGGGGGGGCGTTGGGGCCTACTGGGCCCAATGAGTTTGGTCGCGGCTTACATTGTAGCCGGAACGGTGCAGAAGACTTCCCGCGAATCACGCGAATGGACGCAAATTTAAGGGGTAAAACCAAATTCGTTAGCCATGCATAAAGTCCCCTGTTCGGTAAGGGTTTGTTTCCCTCTGTTTTCATTCGCCGCCATTGGCGTTATTCGCGAGCAACTGAATTTTTCAGATTTAGCCGGGCCCAGAGGTCCCGGTTCTACCGCCTTTCATCCAAAGTCTAAAAATTAAATGACGCTGGTATAAAATCCGGGTTCGCTACTCAGCGAGTGGCACCTTCAAGGACCGAAATCGCGACGTGACGATCGAAGGTGGACGGCTGCCGCTCAAAAGCCGTTACGCGGTTATTTGATACCGGCGGCGACGGCGGCGGTGATGCGGGCGGCGATGGCGCGCATCCGGGTTTTTACCTCGGTGACATCGATCGTCAGGAGCTTGCGGTCTTCCATGATCACGCGGCCGTGGATGATCGTCGTGCGGACGTCCCTGGGCCCGGCGGCGTAAACGAGGGCGGAGTAAACGTCGTAAAGTGGGATGAGAGCCGTGGACTCGTGGTCGAGGATGATGACGTCGGCGAGTTTGCCGGGCTCGAGGGAGCCGAGGTCGTTTTCGCGGTGGAGGGCGCGGGCGCCACCGAGGGTTGCCATCTCCATGGCTTTGAGGGCGGGCATGACGTTGCGGTCCTTGCGGTCGAGCTTGTGGAGCTTGGCGACGTAACCGAGTTGGCCGATGAGATCGAGGGTGTTGCCGCTCATGGGGCCGTCGGTGCCGAGGCCGACGCGGAGGCCGTCGTCGTGCATCTTAAGCGCCGGCGAGACGCCTTTGGCGGATTTGATGTTGGCGACCATGTTGTGCGCGATGCCGATGTCGCGAGTCTTCATGAGGGCGATGTCGGAATCGGTGACGAAGATGCAATGGGCGGCGACGAGACGGGGCGTGAGGAGGCCGACGGAGTCGAGATACTCGACGGGCGTCATGTGGTGATTTTTGCGGAGTGTCGTGATCTCGTCGGTCATCTCGGCGACGTGGATGAGCACAGGCAGGTCGAGTTCGGCGGAAGCTTGGGCGACGAGGCGGAGGTGATCGGCGTCGAGCGAGTAGGGCGCGTGGGGCGCGAGGGCGGGCGTGATGAGCGGGTCGTGGCGGTAGTCGGCGGCGAACTTCTTCGCGTAGACGAGGCCACCGTAGGGTTGGGGGGAGTCGGGCGTGGGGAAGTTGAGGATGCTTTCGCCTAGAACGCCGCGGATGCCGATTTTTTTGGCGGCGCGGGCGACCTCGTCTTCGAAGTAATACATGTCCACGGCGGTGGTGACGCCGCCCTCGACCATCTCGATGAAGCCATGGAGGGCGCCCCAGTAGGTGAGCTCGCGGTCGATGAGATTTTTCTCAAGGGGGAAAATGAGCTTGGTGAGGCGGTCGCGCACGTCGTCACCGAGGCCGCGGAAGACGGTCATGGAGGCGTGCGTGTGGGTGTTGATCATGCCCGGGAGCACGAGGTCGCCGCGGGCGTCGATGGTTTTGGGCGCGGTGTAATTCGCGGCAAGGGCGGCGGGGCCGACGGCGAGGATGCGGGCATCTTTGATGATAACGGCGCCGTCTTGGATGATCTCGCGGGTGGCGTTCATCGTGACGATGTGCGCGTGGGTGATGATCAGATCGGCGGGCTGGGGCGCGGCTGAGAGCATGAGAACGGAAGAGATGAGAGCGAAACAGGTGAACAGAGGGAGGCGCATGAGCGGGGCGATCACCGGGAAAGGAGATCGGTGAAGAGGGCGTAGAAGCGGTCGAGGTGAAGGCGTTTTTCGACGCGGGCGCGCTGTTCACCCAAGCCGGGTTCGAAGCCGCCGGGCCAGCTGAGGGAATCGCCGTAGCTGGCGCCGCGATCAAGATTCACGTCGAGGAAATACTCCTCGGCATGTGCGACCAGCGTGGGGTCGATCCAAGTGGCGGCGGCGATTTCGTCCCAGAGGGGGCGGGCGCGCTGGCCGAATTGATCGAGGTAGGCGGCGAGGGGTGTGCCGGCGCGGGCGATGGTGGCGAAGTGCTCGGGCGTGGAGCAGACGTGTTGGGAGATATCGATGGGCGAACAGGTGAGTTTGGCCCAAGGCGCGCGGAGCACGATACGGGCGGCCTCAGGATCGAAGCGGATATTGAACTCACGGCGCGGGGTGTGTTTGAACTCACGTGACTCGGTCATGGGGTGGAAGGAGCCACCCATGAAATGAATTTCGCGGATGAGCGAGGGTAGGCGCGGCTCAAGGCGGACGGCGAGGGCGACATCGGTGAGCGGCGCGGCGCACCAGAGGGAAATTTCACCGGGGAATTTTTTGGCGAGCCGGATGATGAAGTTGGCGGCGTGCTCGTCGGCGGGCGCAGTGGTGGGGTTGCCCTCGGGCAGATCGGGCGCCGAAGACGGATTGGCTGATCGGCCGGGGCGGGCGAGATCCCAGGCACCGTTATAGTAGAGGCGGCCGTGGAGTTTTTCCCAAACGGCATGGTCGGCGGGCGTGTGGATGAGCGGCGTGAGCGCGCCGGGGATGATGGGAATGTCGGTGCGGCCCATGATCTCGAGGAGGCGGAGGGCGTGGCGGACCTGGAGGTCGCGCCATTGGTCGCCGGTGGGCACGCAGATGCCGAGGACTTCGACATCGGGTGCGTTGAGCAGCATCGCGACGGATTGGAGATTGGTGGAGGCGGGACCGAGGGTGTCCTGATCGATGATGACTTTGCGGCGAAGGCTCATGGGGGATCTTTAACCACGGATCACACGGATGGACACGGATAAACCGGGGCGTGGTCGCAGCGGTGGATCGCAGATTATTTTTCGAGCCAGATATCTTTGTAGTTATGGAAAGCCAGGGGGGATTTTTTCCAGCCACGCACGGAGGCTTGGACGAGGGTA
>JACMRG010000336.1 GCA_014376585.1 Opitutaceae bacterium
AGCCGTCGAGTGGCGGCCCCGACCTGCGCGGCTATGGCGCCGGCGCGCAAATCCTCGCCATGACCACGCTCCAAAAATCTCTCGCCGCCTCCGTCCTCGCCCTTGGCCTCGGCGCCGGCCTCTACGAAGCCACGGTCTACGCGCGCCAAAACTCCGATCTCGCCGCCCTCACCCGCCGCGAAACCGACCTCACCGCCCAACTCCGCACCACCCGCACCCAACACGCTGCCCTCACGAACCGTCTCAAATCCGTCGAATCCCAAATTGACGCCCGCCTCGCCGCCTCCGCCGCGCATGAATCCGGCGACGAAGCCCTCGCGGCCCAGATGCAGACGTGGCTCACGAACACCGACCAACTCCGCCGCATCCTCACCCAGCGTCCCGAACTCAGCATCCCCGAACTCGCCCTCGTCGGCCCCGAAGCCTGGTCGGACGCCGTCGCCGGAGCCGACCTCTCCAACGATCGCGAAATCCGCCGCGCCCTCGCCAAGGTCCGCCTGCGCGCCGAAAATCTTCTCGCCAACAAAATCCAAGGCGCCCTCCGCGCCTACCTGCGTGTGCATGACGACACCCTGCCCCTCCACCTCAACGAACTTCTCCCTCACTTCGACCCGCCCCTCGATCCCACTTGGCTCGACCGCTACACGATGCAGGCCACCGGCAAATTCCGCGAGACCGCCAATGGGCGATCCAAAATGGACATCGTCGGGGTCAAAGACCTCATCGATGTGGAGTTTGATAAGGTCATCCAAATCAGTCCCGCCGGCTTCGCTGTTTACGGTGCGATGGATCAGAACATCCAAGCTGCCCGCCGCGCCTTCCTCGCCGCGCACCCCAACGACCGCCCCACCACCGCCGCCCAGTATTTACCGTATCTCAAATGGCCCGTGAGCGAAGCCGTCCTCCGAGCCTACCTCCATCGCCCGGCCGGCACCCCAGTCCAATGAACCGTCGGATATTTATCCCCAGCACGCTCATCCTCGTCGTCGTAGTCGGCGTCGCGCTTTTTCAAAGCAATCGCGAACTCGCCCACCGGAGTGATCACCTCAACCGCCTGCGTCAGCAAACGCTCACCACCGAACAGGCCCTCGCAGCCCAACGCCGCACTCTCTCAACCCTCGCTCACGATCTCTCCGCCGCCGAATCCCAGCTCGCCACTTTGCCACTCTACTCCCCGCCTGCTGCCGGCACCGCCGCCAACTCCCATTCGCCCGAGATCGCCGCGTGGCTCGCCAACGTCAAACGCCTCAAACAACTCTTCGCCGACCGTCCCGAACGACGCATTTCCGAGATGCGCCTCCTCACCGACGAAGACTGGCTACGCGCCACCCACGGCATCCGTCTCAACGACGAAGAGAGCATCCGTCGCACCCTCGCCGCCATCCGCACCGCCGCAGTGTCCCGTTTCAAAACTCCACTCGTCCAAGCCTTCGCCACCTACGCCAAAACCGCCAACCGGACCACACCCGCCAGTGCCTCTGCTCTCGCTCCTTTCTTCGCCAATCCTGCCGACGCCGAGAGTCTAAATCGCTATGAGATCGTCGCCACCAATTTACCGGAAAACCTCAAAGCCCTCGGCGCCGCAACCTGGAGTTTGCTCGAGCGGAGTGCCATCGACGAAGACTACGATACCCGCCACCGCTTCAACCCCGACGGCGGTGGCAACTCCGCCTCGGGAATCGCCGCGTGGAATCCCGACCTTAAGGAGCGCACCCAACGCGCCGCCCAAGCCTTCACGGCCGCCAACCCGGCCATCGGATCACCCGTCGTCTCCCAACTCCTCCCTTACTTCAATCCGCCCCTCAGTCCCGCCATCGCAGAAAAACTGATCACAACTGAGCGCTCCCGTCAGCGTTAGTCTTCCCGCTCCGCTCCACGCTGCCAAAATCGCATTTGTCATCACCGCTCGCTTCGCTCAAATTCGCACCATGTCCACTGTCTCCGATGTGCAAGCGACCGTGAAACGTCTCCCTGCCGCAGATCGCGTCGCGCTCTTTCGCTGGTTGGGCCGGGATGAGGCCGTCCGCACCGAGGAAATCACCGCCCTCCGCGCCGCCCTCGACGAAGGTGACCGCGATCTCGCCGCCGGTCGTTTTACCGTCCTCGAAAGCGACGAAGATTTTCTCTCCCTGGCTACCGACATAAAAAATGCCGGCCGCGCGCATCCCGAGCGCAGCGCCTAATCCCACCCCATGCCCCGCGTCCATCTCTCGGCGCGAAGTCGCGCCGATTTGGCCGAAATATCCGGGCGGATTGGCCTACACGATCTCCGCGCTGCGGAACGTCTCGTTGATCGCCTCATTGCACGACTCAAAGTCCTCCGCGATCAACCGCTGGCCGGCCATCCGCGTGAAAACATCCGCTCCGGTCTGCGCAGCCTGCGCTGCGGCCACTACGTCATCCTCCATTACACCCACGCCGATCACGTGGCCGTTTCCCGAATCGTGCATCATTCGCGCGACCTTCCTGCACTGGAGGAATTAGATCCCGCTCCCTGAACCGCCAGCGAAGATATGAGAGAAAACCTCCGTCAGAAATCCTGACGTCGAGACGCCCCTGATCGCTTACCGCACCAGACACGCCCGCTTCGGATCAAACTTCCAGCCCGGGATCAGATACTGCATCGCCATCGTATCATCGCGCGCGCCACCGCCGACTTTGCGGTAGAGTTCGTGCGCCGCCTCCAGCTGCGCGAGGTCCACTTCGATTCCCAACCCCGGACGCGCTGGCACCGCCAGTTTTCCACCGCGAATGACCAGCGGCTCGCGCGTCAGCCGTTGCCCATCCTGCCAGATCCAGTGCGTGTCGATCGCCGTCACCCGACCTGGCGCCGCCGCGGCCACGTGTGTGAACATCGCGAGCGAGATATCGAAATGGTTGTTCGAGTGCGAACCCCACGTCAGCCCGCGCTCGCGGCACACCTGCGCCACTTTCACCGAGCCCTGCATCGTCCAAAAATGCGGATCGGCCAGCGGAATATCCACCGCCTCAAGCGCCAGCGCGTGCCCGAGCTCGCGCCAATCGGTCGCGATCATATTCGTCGCCGTCGGCAGACCGGTCGCCTTGCGAAACTCCGCCATGATCTCGCGCCCCGAAAATCCTTTCTCCGCGCCGCAGGGGTCTTCGGCATAGGCGAGCACCTTTTGTTTCCCCGCGCACAACCGCACCGCTTCGTCGAGCGACCACGCGCCATTCGGATCGAGCGTGATGCGCGCCTGCGGAAACCGCTCGGCGAGCGCCGTCACCGCCTCGATCTCCTCCTCGCCCCGGCACACTCCCCCCTTGAGTTTGAAATCATTGAACCCATACCGCGCCTGCGTCGCCTCGGCCAAACGCACGATGGACTCCGTCGTCATCGCCTCCTCGTGACGCAGCCGCAGCCAGTCATCGCGCGCCTCCGGTTCGCTGCGGTAGGCGAGGTCGGTCTTCTTGCGGTCACCCACATAAAAAAGATACCCGAGCACTTCGACTTCGCTGCGTTGCAACCCTTCGCCGAGCAACGCCGCCACCGGCACAGTTAAAAACTGCCCGTGCAGATCGAGCATCGCCGCCTCGATCGCCGTCATCGCGTGGATCGTCGTCCGCAGATCAAACGTCTGCTGTCCCCGCCCACCCGCATCGCGATCACCAAAGCGCGTGCGCACCGTCTCGATCACCGCCGCACTCGTGCTCACCGGTTGGCCGATCACGAGTTCGCGGGCGTCTTCCAACGTCACCCGGATTTTTTCGCCGCCCGGCACTTCGCCCAGGCCCGTGCGCCCGGTGCTGTCCGTGAGCAACACGACGTTGCGCGTGAAATACGGCCCGTGCGCCCCACTCAAGTTGAGTAACATTCCGTCATGTCCCGCCACCGGCACGACGCGCATAGCGGTGACTTTCGGAGTATCGTGGTCGGTCAAATTATTCATAGTGAGAAAAATTTCTACTCTCTTTGGGCTGGCGTCATACCGACAGAATTTGGCCACCGATTCCACGGATGGGCACGGATTGAAATCCCGCGTCTTGAGCCAAATTTGCCTCCGAAATATCCGTGTCCATCCGTGTCCATCCGTGTCCATCCGTGTCCATCCGTGGTTAAATTTTCTGACTCCAATCACGCCGCCTTCAACTCCACCCGCTTGATCTCGCCGACGACGAGCAGGTAGCTCGCGACCGCCAGCGCCGCGTGCGCGCTCACGTAAACCAGCGCCCAGTTAAACGAGCCCGTCGCCTTCAAGATATAGCCGATGGCGATGGGCGTCACGATACCCGCCGTGTTGCCAAACGTATTGAACAACCCGCCACACAGCCCCGTGACCGACTTCGGCGACGTGTCGGAAATCACCGCCCACCCCAGCGCGCCCACGCCCTTTCCGAAAAACGCCAGGCTCATCAGCGTTATCACCGCCCACTGCGCGCTCACGTAGTTGCAGCCCACCATGCACACCGAGAGCAGCATCCCCGCGACGATGGGCGTCTTCCGCGCAAACGTCAGCGAACGCCCCTGCCGCAACAGCCGGTCCGAATACCACCCGCCCAAAATCCCGCCGCCAAACCCGCACAGCGCCGGCAGCGCCGCGACAAAACCCACCTGCAAAATCGACATCCCGCGCTCCTTCACGAGGTAGATCGGAAACCACGTCAGGAAAAACCATGTGAGCGTCGTGATGCAGTATTGCCCGAAATAAATCCCCACGAGCATCCGGTTGCCGAGCAGCTCGCCGATCACCGACCAGCGCACGCCGCCCTTGACCGCCGCTTTGCCGCTTACTTCGAGATCCACCAATCCCCCCCCGCGCTCGATGTGCTCGATCTCCGCGCGGTTCGCCCACGGGTGCTCCTTCGGGCTATACACGAGCTTCGGCCACGCCACCGCAAACGCGATCCCCAGTGCCCCCATGAACCAGAAAACATATTCCCAGCCCCACGCGTGCGCGATCCAGCCCATGACCGGCGCAAACATCACCGTCGCGAAATACTGCGCCGAATTAAAAATCGCCGACGCCTGACCGCGCTCCGCCGTGGGGAACCAGCTCGCCACGATCTTAGCGTTGGCCGGAAACGACGGCGCCTCCGCCGCGCCCAACAAAAACCGCAGCCCAAACAACACCATCACCGCCACGCGCCCATCGAGTCCGCCCACGCATCCTTGCAACAGCGTGAAAAACGACCACAGCGCGATGCTCCAGCCGTAAACACGGCGCGACCCCATCCGGTCGAGCAGCCAGCCACCGGGAATCTGCGCGAGCACATACGACCACGCGAACGCCGAGAGCAGATAGCCCATCGCCACCGTATCGAGGCCGAACTGTTTCGAAACCAGCGTCCCCACGATCGAGAGCGTCGCGCGGTCCGCGTAGTTGAGCGCCGTCAGCATAAACAGCACGAACACGATCACGTAGCGCACGCGCGTGCGCGGCTCCTGGCCCGGTGCAACAGACACGTTCATCAGCGGAAGCGCGCGCCTTACTGCGGCCCGAGCGCGTGGATGAGCGTGGCCAGCCGCGCCGATTCGTCGGCGCTCAAATCCACCAGCGGCGGCCGCACCGGCCCCGCATCATGGCCCACGATCTTTGCACCCGCCTTTACGATGCTCACCGCGTAGCCGGGCTTCCGATTCCTGATTTCCAGATACGGCAGAAAAAACGTGTCGAGCAGATGACCCATCGTCACCTGATCGTCCGACGCCACGGCCTGATAAAAATCCATCGCCGTCTTCGGAATGAAATTAAACACGGCGGAGGAATAAACCGGCACGCCCAGCGCCCGGTAAGCCGCCGCATAAACCTCCGCCGTGGGCAGCCCGCCCAAGTAGGCGAAGCGATTGCCGAGTTTTCTACGGATCGTCACCATCAGCTCGATCTCGCCGATCCCGTCCTTAAAGCCCACGAGATTTGGACAACGCTCCGCTAGCTTCACCAGCGTCTCCGCCTGCAACCGGCACGCGCCGCGGTTATAGATAATCACGCCCAGTTTCACCGAGCGGCACACCGCTTCGACATGCGCCGCCAGACCCTCCTGCCCCGCCTCCGTCAAATAGTGCGGTAATAACAGAATCCCCTGCGCGCCCAACCGCTCCGCTTCCTGCGCAAAAGCGATCGCCTGCCGGGTCGGCCCACCCGCACCCGCGACGATCGGCACGCCGTCGCGACACGTTGCCACCGCCGTCCCCACGACCGCGCTAAAGTCTTGTGCCGTGAGTGAGAAAAATTCTCCGGTGCCGCCCGCCGCGAACAACACCGTCGCCCCGTAAGGCATCAGCCACTCCAGACGTTTGATGTAAGTATCGGCGCGAAAATCGCCGGCCGCGTCAAAATCTGTGATCGGGAACGATAGCAGCCCAGCCGACATCGTCGTCTTCAATTCCTCAGGATTCATAGGGGTAAAAGTGGAAGCGCGAAAATTCATGCGTGTCCGCCCCCCGCAAAGCAAGCGCCCCGGCAGGCCGTTCGTGCACGCCCGTTTTAGCTAAGAGCACCGACCCCTTCCGCGCCCCCCGGATCGCCCGACGGGCCGCCGGCTCGCCACCGCGAGTTCCCGACCCGATACAGTCCACGTCACGCCGCCCACGCTCACCCCGACGATTCCCCGCCGCCTCAAACCGCCCGCTTACTCTGGTCACGCGCCGCCCAGGCGCCGGTCGCCAAGGGCGAGCGGTCGAGCGTCGGCATCTGGAAAGTCGCCAAGCCATCGGCAAATTTACCGATTGCCGCCTGTCCCAACCAGACCGATCCGATCGCTACCTGCACGCCTCCGACCAAGTGCAGCCAGAGCGCCCGGGCGCTGGTGCCGTCAAAACCGGTGGCAGGGAAACCGCCGGGCGCTACCGTAGGCAGCATCGCCAGCGTGAGACCCAACAGAGCGAAACCAAAAGCGTTAGAATTGTTCATACGGGCCCACGTAATGCCCAAAGCGTGCCGGCCGTGCGTAAAAACCACTAGACACTGTTTTCCCGTAATTTACATTTTTCCCACCGGCACGGTCATGCGGTCCCGCAACGCGTTTCGCACGATTACACGGACACCACTCGTGCAAACCACAACCTGCCGCAGCTGCCGTAGCCGCTTACAAATCCCCCAACTGCGGGCGCAGCACGATCTCTTCCACCACCGTGTTCCGCGAGAGCCGGTAAACCTCCAAAAACGCCCGGGCCACGTCCGCTGCCGGCATGATCCGCCCCGCCCCGACGCCACTGCGGTTCCAAGATGGCGACCACGTCGCCCCCGGATGCACACAACACACGCGCACGCCCGCCAACTTCGTCTCCGCCCGCAGCACCTTTGCCAGTCCCGTCACGCCGAACTTCGCCGCACAATACGCCGCGCCGTTCGGATACGCCTCCAGCCCCGCGATCGAGCTCATGAAAAAAATATCGCCGTTCTTCCGCTTCAGCATGGCCGGCAAAAATGCCTGCGTGACCAGAAACGCGCTCCGCAGATTCGCCGCCACGATCCGGTCGAACTCCGCCACCTTCGTCTCCGCAAACGCCGCCCCGGCGAATACGCCCGCGTTGTTGATCAACACGTCCACCACGCCAAAGCGTTCCCTCACCGCCGCCGCCAGCATCGCAACCGCAGCTTCCTCGCTCACATCACAGACAAAAACCTCCACCGCCTTCGCGCCGCCGCCCGCCAACTTCGCGCACACGTTCGCCATCTTCTTCAGATTTTTCTCCGATCGCGCCACGAGCGCGAGCCGCACGCCGCGCACTTCTTTCGCAAAAACTTTCGCAATGGCCGCACCGATTCCCTGCGACGCACCGGTGATCAAAACGACGGGGTTTTTCATAAAATCTTTCTCTCTCCTCCTTCTCCTAATCTAAATCTTTCTCCTCAAAAATTCTCCGACGAACGAGAAAGATAAAGAGGACGGGAAAAGATCCGCCGTCAGCAGACCAGCGACTGGAAATCCGAGAAATCCGCCCTGAACCCGCCCTTCACCCCCTTGCAGATCACGCTCACGGCGTCATGTGAGTGCAGCGATTCGAGGTGCGAGCAGGCCACTTGGAAATCCGCGATGCGCTTGTCCTTCGCCAGCTCCTGATAGAGCAACCGCGCCGCATCCTCGACGAACTTGATGTGCGCGCCGTTAAGCTCGGCAAACGCCTGCTCGTCCTCGCGCTTCACCATCACCTGCGTCTCGGTCTTCAGCGCGTGGGCGCAGTGCTGCTGCAAATCCTCGATGCTGATCGTGCGCCCGGCCGCGAGCTCGACACGCACCCGCGCCTTCGAGCGCTGCGCATGCGGGGTGGCAAATACCCCGCGCGTGTTGCGGGCGTGTTCCGCCAGCTCCGCGCTGCACGGACACGTGGACGAGTAAACGAAATCAAACTCCACGATGCGGCGGAATGCCCCTTCCCGGTCCATCGTCGCCTCGTAGGCCACACGGTAATACTGCCAGCCCTTCATCCCGCTGCGCAGGCTCGCCTGCAACATCGGATACGAAAACGCCAGCTTCAGCCGTGCGTCGAAGCTATCGATCTTGCGCTGATATTTCAAAAGCAGCCGACGCAGCACCTCGAAAGTGAACACCTCGTCCTCGTGCTCATAAAAGGAGCGCATGATGCGCCCCATGTTGATCCCCTTGAGCCCGGCTTGCAGAGAAACGGTGCCCGTCACACTCGTCTCAAGCGTGTGCGTCTTGCCGTCGGCCGCGCGGAATTTCAGCGGAAGGCGAAAGTTGGCACAACCCACCTGCTGGATGGGCACCCGCGCGCCTTCGGCGGCGTTCACCGCTTCCATCATGTCGGGCAGCGAGGCGCGGTAGGCCGCGTCGGATTCGAACTTCGCGTCAAACGTGCGGTTCACGAGTGCGGCGACGCCATCCGCCGTCTGGTGGAGATACATCGGTTTCTTTTTCATTTCGTTTTTGGTGGGTCGGTCGGCTAGGCGGTTGTGACGAAAACCGTAGCCCCGAAAAATCCGGGGTTAGCTGGCGGGAAAATTTCAGTCCGCGTTCGGGCCGTTATATTCGGCGAAATTGCGCGGCGTCTCGTAAAGCCGCACGCGATGCAGCCGGCCGGCGAGGATGAGCGGCTCGATCTCGTTCCAAAAGGCGATCACGAGATTTTCCGTGGATGGAATGACGCCACGCAGAAAATCGACGTCGGTGTTCAGGTTGCGGTGGTCGCATTTATCGACCACGGCGCGGTGAAGAACGCCTTTCAAATCACTCAGGTCCATGATGTAACCGGTGTCGGGATCAGGCGCACCCCGCACCGTCACCTCGAGCACGTAGTTGTGTCCGTGCCAGTGCGGATTGGTGCAGAGCCCGTATTGCTCCTCGTTCCACCGCTGGCTCTTCGTCGGGTTGTGGAGCCGGTGCGCCGAGTTGAAATGCACCTGCCGCGTGATCGAGACCACGCCGGCGAGCACCCGCGGCGCGGCCACGCGCGGGGAACGCGGTGCGGACTTTTTGGCGACGGTTTTGTTCGGCATGGAGGTTTATTAGGTAGCACAAAAGCCCTTTCCGTCAACCGCCGGGGTCGTAACGGTTCGGGTCCCTTTGCTTTTAAACCCATGCCGCCCCCCTGCGCGAGCCGCCGGCTCCCGCATCAAGGAAATTGAATCGTCGTCTGCCCGCCTCGCCACATCGTTCGCTCCGCTCGTCCCGGCGCGTAACATAATCCTCAAGCTCACGCCCGTTGTGCCGAATAAACTCTTCATCGGCCGGCGCCTGCACGCGGGTTCGCCCACGCTCCCCCTCCATGGGCCGCTCGTGCGATCATCGCCCGTTTCCACCCCTGCGCGCGCTGCCTGCACTGATGGGTCCGCAACTCGCTCCCCGCCCGCGTGGTCGCCCCGCGCTTCGCATCGTTGTCTTCACAGGCCTCGCCGCGCTGCTCCTCGGCGCCATAGCGCCCGGCTTCGCGCAGACCGCGCTCACGTGGTCCTCCACGAGCGACACCACGTTCTCCACCGGCGCCAACTGGACCGGCGGCACCACGCCCGTTAACAGCCTTACGACGGACTCCGCCCCCTTCGACGGCACCGGCACGGCCAACCCCGTGTTGACCGGCAGTCAGAGCCTGCAAGGCCTGTCGTTCACCGGCGGCAACTACACTTTTTCCGCCACGGGCGGCGCCGCCTTTACCCTCGGCGCCGGCGGCATCACGACCACCGTCGGCAACCACACCGTCAGCTCGGACCTCGTGCTGGGCGCGGACCAGTCGTGGACTCCGGGCTCCGGCCTGCAACTCACGGCCAGCGGAATCGTCAACGGCGGCTTTGCCCTGACGAATGCCGGCGCCGGCACGCTCGTGCTCTCCGGTGCCAACACCTACACCGGCGCGACTACGGTCAGCGCCGGCACGTTGCTGCCCTCCGGCGCCGCCCACAACAACAGCGACATCACCATGGCAAACAGCGCCAACCTGACGTTTGCCGCCATCGATTCACGTAGCTTTACCGAGGCGATCACCGGCGCCGCGGGCAATGTGACTTTCAACGTAGCCGGCAATACCAGCGCCAGCGGCGGCGGCGACGCGACGAATTTTAGTCTCAGCAATTCCGGTGCGTTCACCGGGACGATGGTCGTCAACACCGGCTTGGTGGCGCCCACTGCCAACGCGGCCTTCGGCGATTCGGCCAACGTGATTCAGCTCAATGCCGGCAGCGGCACCAGCGCCGGTCTCGTGGCCACCGCCAATCTCACTCTGCCGAGCACCCGCTTGATTCAACTCACCACCGCCGGTGGGGACAGTATCTTTCGTGCCTACGGTGCACAGACCTTTCAGATTGACGGCGTCGTTAGCGGTGCGGGCAACTTCGTCAAGACCGACGGCGGCACCGTCACGTTTACCGGCGCCAACACCTATACCGGCACCACCACCGTCAGCGGCGGCACCCTCCAGATCGGTGCGGGCGGCACCACCGGCTCGGTCGCGGGCAACATCGTCGACAACTCCGCGCTCAGGTTCAACCGCACCGCCGCCCTGACCTACTCGGGTGTCATTTCGGGCACGGGCACCGTCACCCAAGCCGGCGCCGGCACGCTCGTCCTCACCGGCGCCAACACCTACACCGGCACCACCACCGTCAGTGCCGGCATGCTGCAGCTTTCCGGCAGCGGCATACTCGGCGGAACTTCCGCCGCGCTCACCTTCAGCAGCGGCACCCTCGGTCTCAATTCCACGACCCAGACCAAAGGCACCGTCACGCTCTCTGGCGGCGCCACCATCGCGGGCACCGGGGGCGGTGGCTCGCTTTCCGGCACCAGCTTCGTTTTGCAAAACGGCACGGTCAGCGCCGTCCTCACGGGCTCGGGCACGCTCACCAAATCCACCTCCGGCACCGTCGTCCTCACCGGCGCCAACACCTACACCGGCACCACCACCGTCAGTGCCGGCATGCTCAGCATCAACTCCCTCGCCGACCTCGACACCGCCTCCGCCCTCGGCGCGCCCACCACGGCCGCCAACGGCACCATCGCCATCGGCTCCTCCAACTCCGGCACGCTCACCTACACGGGCCCGACCGCCTCCACCCACCGCGTGATCAAATCTCGCCGGCACCAACTTCAGCGCCGCTGCCACCCTCGATAGCTCAGGCACCGGACCGCTCACCTTCACCTCCTCCTTCATCTCGACAAGTCTAAGCAGCAAGACGCTCACCCTCACCGGCACCGCCACGGGCAACACCATTACCGGCGCCATCGTCAACCACTCGGGCACTTACCAGACCTCCGTCAACACGACCGGCACCGGCTCGTGGATTCTCTCGGGAGCAAACTCTTACACGGGCACTACCACCGTCAGCGCCGGCATCCTGCAATTCGCGAAACAGACCGCACTCTACAATAATTCCACCGTGAGCTGGACCGCGGCCAACATCCGCGGCCTTTCCGGCGCGACCCTCGCCCTCAACGTCGGAGGCACTGGCGAGTTCACCACCGGCAACGTCACGGCCCTGCTCACGAACCTCCCCACGATCAACAACAACGGCCTGAAGTCGGGTTCCACGCTCGGCTTCGACACCACTAACGCCAGCGGCGGCACCTTCACCCTCGCCAACACTATCGCCAACAGCACCGGCACCGGCGGGGGGGCCTTGGGCGTCATCAAGCTCGGCGCCGGAACCCTCGTTCTTTCCGGTGCCAACACCTACACCGGCACGACCACCATTTCCGCCGGCACGCTCCTCGTAAACGGCTCCCTCGCCGCCGGCTCTGCCGTCTCCGTCGCATCCGGAGCCACCTTCGGCGGCAGCGGCTCCGTCAACGGCACGACCACCGTCGCCAGTGGCGGCACCCTCGCTCCCGGCACCAGCCCCGGCCTGCTCACTTTTGGCGGCAACCTCACGCTCAACAGCGGCTCCTTCTCGACGTTCGAAATCCACGGCACCACCCGCGGCACCACTTACGATGCCGTGGACGTCGCGGGCCTCACCACCTACGGTGGCACGCTCACGTTCAACTTTGGCTCCTCCCTCGCCGACGGCGCGACCCTCAACCTTTTTGGCCTCACCGGCGGCAGCGCGGGCGCGTTGAACTAGGTCACCGGCCACCGGCAGCTACGCCGGTAGTTTCACCCAAAACAGCGGCCTCTGGTCGCTGACGAGCGGAGCCCAATCCCTCACCTTCACCGAAAGCACCGGCAATTTCGCCATCACCGCCTCTGCGATCCCCGGACCCGGCACCTACGCCGCAATTGCCGGCGCCGACGCCCTCGCCTTCGCCGCCTACCGCCGTCGAAGCTAAGTAAAAGCAACTCGGTAGAGACGTCTTTCCGAGGCGTCCGCCCGAGCCTACGCCCGAGCCGCGCGCCCACGCCCCAATCCCCACCCGGACGGCTCGGAGAACCGTCCCTACCGGTCGCCCTCACCGCCTACCGCCGACGACGCCCGGTCTAGGCATTTACCCGCCGCCATGGTTTTTGCTTGGCGTTCGACCCGCACGGAGGCTTCAACCAGCCTTCGATGCCCATGCGTTTCTCCATCCTCGGTTCCGGCAGCTCGGGCAACGCCGCCCTGCTCGTCACCGAAGGCGCCCGCATCCTCATCGACGCCGGTTTTTCCGCCCGGAAACTCGAGCAGCCCCTCACCGCCGCCGGCGAATCCCTCGCCCGCATCGACGCGATTTTTTTGACCCACGAGCACGGCGACCACGCCGCCGGCATCGAGGGCCTGAAGAAATTTCCAAAAATCCCCGTCTTCGCCAACCCCGCCACCTCGCGCGCCATCCAGGCCAAACTCGACGCCGCTCATAAACCCGACTGGCAACTCTTCGAGACCGGCTCCCGTTTCCGTTTCCGCGATCTCGAAATCGAGAGCTTCGCCGTTCCCCACGACGCCCACGATCCCGTGGGCTTTCGCTTCACCGCCGGCCGCGCCGACGATCTGTTTTCGCCGCGCCGCTCGCTCGTTTTCCTGACCGATCTCGGCCATGCCCCGCAGCACATCCGCGAACACCTGCGCGCGTGTGAGGTCGTCGTCGTCGAAGCCAACCATTGTTCCGAACTGCTGAAGGCCGACAACAAACGCCCGTGGTCCACCAAGCAGCGCATTGCCGGCCGTCACGGCCATCTTTCCAACGAGGCCGTCCGCGAACTCCTGGCCGCGGTGGCCAGCCCGCAGTGGCGCCGAATTTACCTCACGCACCTCTCGCGCGACTGTAATTCTCGCACCGCCATCGAGACCGCGCTCGCCGGCGTCCGCGCCTCGCTCAGCACGTGCGAATTCGCCATCGTCGGCGCCGACGAGAGCACACCCTTCTACGATCTGTAGCGCGTCCGTCTTGCGGCCGCCTCCTGCGCTCCGTCCCCATTCCTCAGCGGGCTGTCACATCCTTATTACACAGATGGTTCGCCCCGCGGATTGCGCAACCGGCCCGCCGCGTGCTTTGCTCGTCGCGTCATGACTACGCCGATCTCCACCCAAGCCGCCCCTTGCTTTCGCCGCACCAAGATCATCTTCACCCTCGGGCCCGCCACCGAGAGCGAAGCAATGCTCGAGACCCTCATCCGCGGCGGCGCCGACATCGTGCGCCTCAACATGGCCCACGCGAAACACGATTGGACCCGCATGGTCATCCGCCGCATCCGCGCCGTTAGCGCCCGTGTCGGCCGCGAGATCGCCATCATGATGGACATCAAGGGCCCCGAGATCCGCACCGGCGACCTCGAGGTCCCCATCGAGTTGAAGGCCGGCGAAATCTTCGATTTCACCGTCAAGCCCGGCGCCACCCGTGACCAGTCCGAAGAAGTCCGCTCCGTGAACGTCAACTACCAGGACCTCGTCAACGACATCAAAGTCGGCGACACCGTCCTTGTGGATAACGGCCTCATCCGTCTCGAGGTCCTCACGAAAGACCACGCCCACATCCGCTGCCGCGTGCTCATTCCCGGCGAACTCAAATCCAAGCGCCACATCAACCTCCCCGGCGTGAAGGTGAATCTCCCGTCGTTCACGGAAAAAGACCGCGCCGATTCCACCGTCGGCCTTGAGGAAGGCATCGACTTCCTGGCCCTCTCCTTCGTGCGCGCCGCCGCCGACATCGCCCTGCTCCGCGCTTTTCTCGCCGAGAAAAAATCCACCGTCCGCATCATCGCCAAGATCGAGGATCAGTCCGCCATCACGAACCTCGACGACATCATCGCCGCCACCGATTCCATCATGGTCGCCCGCGGCGACCTAGGCATCGAGTGTCCGTTCGAGGAACTGCCCGTCATCCAGCGCCGCGCCGTCCAGTCCTGCATCGCGCAGGGCAAACCCGTCATCATCGCCACCCACATGCTTGAGTCGATGACCAGCCAGCCCGTGCCCACGCGCGCCGAGATCACCGACGTCGCCAACGCCGTCTATGAACAGGCCGACTGCGTCATGCTCTCCGGCGAGACCACCATCGGCAAATACCCCGTCGAATGCGTGCAGATGCTCGACAAGATTTCCCGCCGTATCGAGCGCGAGGATGCGCCCGATCTCCGCGAACCCGCCGTCTTCGCCACCGAGCGCATGAAAGTCCTCCACTCCGCCGTCGTTCTCGCCAACGAGCTCCCGCGCTCGAAGCTCCTCACCTTCACGCGGCACGGTTTCATGGCCCACGGCCTCGCCGCGCTGCGCCCCGTGCATTCGCCCATCCTCGCGTTCACGCCGCATCCCGAGCTGCTCCGTCAACTCCGCCTGCTCCGCGCCGTCGAGCCCTACCTGATGCCCTTCCCGTCCGAGCCCGACATTACCATCGAGAACGCGATCGAGACCCTCCGCCGCCTCGGCCACGTCTCGCCCGGCGACAAGATCATCATCGCCACCGACATCGTCTCCCAAGACCGCCTCGTCGACGCCATCCAGCTCCGCACGATCCGTTAAATTTTCCCCGCGCTCTCCGCGTTTCACCGCCGGCCTTCAGCCCTGACGTCACCCGTCGGGGCTTTTTATTTCTCCGCTCCCCGTTGCCACAAAAATTATTTTCGTCGTGCTGGTTAAACCTTTCAGCTCGGGCGGCGTCTCCACAACGGCGTCCGTATCGCTTCACCCCCATCGAAATTACCCCCATGCACCTGCCGCGTTTCTCCGTCGCACTCTTCATCCTCGCAACCGCCGCTCTCGCCCAAACTCCACCCGCACCCGCGCCGCCG
>JACMRG010000337.1 GCA_014376585.1 Opitutaceae bacterium
ATAAGTTCGTCCATCTGGCGCGCCTTCTCGACGATCTGCCGCAGGCTCTGCTCGACGGTGCTGCACATCCCGGCGCCACGAGCGCTCTTCTGGATGGAATCTTCGATGCTCGTCGCCGTCTCCTTGGCCGCATTGGCGGAGCGTTGGGCGAGGGCGCGCACTTCTTTGGCGACGACCGCGAAGCCCATGCCGGCCTCGCCGGCGCGGGCGGCTTCAACGGCGGCATTCAACGCGAGGATGTTGGTTTGGAGGGCGATCTCGTCGATTGTCTTGATGATTTTCGCAATGTTGTCGGACGATGTTTTGATGTCCGCCATGGCGCTTTGCATCGCCTGCATCCCGGTGGACCCGGCATCGGCGGCGCGGCGCGTTTCGCGGGCGAGGATCTGGGCGTTACCGGCGTGCTCGGCGTTGCGTTTGATCATGCTCGCGACCTCTTCGAACAAGGCGCTCGTCTCCTCCAACGACGCCGCCTGCTCGCTCGCGCCGCTGGCCAGCGTCTGGCTCGCGCTGGCGATCTGGCCCGAAGCCGATGCCACCTGATCCGAACTCTGGTCGAGCGTTTCAGTCACGTCGGTCAGCACGCGCGTGGTGGTGCGGACGATCCCATAAGCAACGGCAATGCCGACGGCGAGGGCCACGCACAGGCCCGCGATCACCAGCTTGGACGAAGCTGCGAGGGTGGCACTGGACTCTTGGGCAGCCGCGATGGTGCGCGCGAGTCCGGTTTGCGCGAGGGCTTCGGCGAGGGCTGTGATCTTGTTGCCGGCAACCGCGCGACCTCGGCCGACTTCCGTCAAATCCAGCATATTTCTGTTCGGGTGACCATGGCCGCACGGCAGGCCTCCGCGTCGGCGCGCACTTCGGCCAGTGTCATGCGATCCTCCTCGACGCGGATGAGCGGCTTGAGCGTGTCGAAGCGCCGTTCCACGGCTGCAAAATTTTCCAAACCTTCGTCGCTGATTTTGGGATCGCGCAGGGCCTGCGCCTTGAAGGACGCGATGCGAACGAGATTTCCCTGGGTGCGAATCTCGGAGGTGAGCCTGATTAACCGGGCGCGTTCCGTGAGTTTGCCCACCTCGGCGGCAGCTTTGATCTCGGCGTCGGGCGTGCTCTCCTGCAACCGGACCAGCGATTCGATCTTGGTGCTGAAATCGGCAACCGCCCGGTTCATGATCTCGCGGCCCGCGACGATTTTCTGGTTGTTGGCGACCGTCTCATCGACCGCGTTTTCAAAAAACCCGATGAGCGGCTCTAAATCTGTGATATTTTGCCCGAGGCGCGCCAGCCCCGGGTGCGCCGCGACGAATGCGCGCGCAGACTGAACCTGTTTTTGACCTGCACGAGGTGCCCACGCGATTCATCGAGGGCCGCGGGCTCGGCGGTGAATCCGTAGCTGCGGATCGCCAGCTGCGCCCGGCTCATGGCCCCCTGCAGCGCGCTCGCGATGGCCGTCTCGGGCACGAACTCGGTGGAGAGCACCCGCGCCTGCGCCTCCGCCTGCGTCTTCCCCATGTTCCAAACCGCGGTGAGACCGAGGAGCGCCGAGATGACAACGAGGCTGGCGAAGCCGAGCGCGATTTTTTCCCGAGAGTGAAGGTTTTCATGAAGGCGAACGAAAGGTGGAGGAAGAGCGTCCAGGGGCACCGCGCGGAAGGGAACTCCACAGCCGTAATTCTTACATCGGCGCGGCGCGCGGCGGCTTAACGGGAATTCCAAACCGCAACCGGGCCGCAAAAAAAAGACCCGACCGCGGCGAAGCGGTCGGGTCTGGAAGGAGAAGCGCGATCAGTCTTTGAAGGAGAGGTCGTCGCCGGCGTCGGCCGGCGTCGGCGTCGGCGTGTGTCCAGAGCGAGCGGGGCTGTTGGCGTAGCTGTTCTTTCTCGCGGTGAGCTTCGGCGTCTTCAGCCGCTGGGTCGCGGTCTTGTGAGCGGGGGCGGGGCGCGGCGCGAAGGCCGGCGCTTCCTCTGTAGCGACGTCGCCACCCTGCGCCATGCGGAGGAGTTCGGCGACGGCCTGGCGGACTTGCTCGGCCTGTTGTTTGAGTTCATCGCCGGAGTCGGCGGACTGCTGGGCGAGCGCGGCGTTTTCCTGCGTGATCTTATCCATGCTGGCGACGGCGCTGTTGAGCTGGCCGATGCCTTCGCTCTGCTCGTGGGAGGATTGCGCGATTTCGCCGATGCGTTCGTCGAGCTGGCGGGTTTTCTCCACGATGGCGGCGAGGTTCGTCGCCATCTTTTCGCTGATGCGGACGCCCTGCTCGCTCTTCTCGGTGGAAGCGGAAATCTTATCGGCCGTTTCCCGGGCGGCACCGGCGCAGCGTTGGGCGAGGTTGCGCACTTCGTCGGCGACGACCGCGAAGCCGAGACCGGCCTCACCGGCCCGCGCGGCTTCGACCGCGGCATTCAGGGCGAGGATGTTCGTTTGAAACGCGATCTCGTCGATCGTCTTGATGATTTTGGAAATTTCGACGCTGGAGCCCTTGATGGCGCTCATGGCGGATTTCATCTGCTCCATATCAATGGCGCCGGCATCGGCGGTGGTGCGCGTCTGGTTGGCGAGAGCCTTGGCGTTCTGGGCGTTTTCGGAATTGCGGGAGGTCATGCTGGCCATCTCGTGGAGGGAGGAACTGGTCTCTTCGAGCGAGGCGGCCTGTTGCGTGGCGCCGGAGGCCATGGCTTGGCTGGCGGTGGCGACCTGGGCGGAGGACGCGGCGGCTTTGGCGGACTCGGTGGCGAGACGGTCGGCGACGGTGGTGATCCCGGCGGTCACGCTGCGGATGATGAGCCAGGCGAAGACGGCGCCGACGGCCATGCCGACGAGCGTGATGATGGAGACGACGAGCTCGTTGCGGTGCTGCTCGCTTGTGGTGCGGGTCTCGAGTTCGCTTTGGAAATCGTGGACGGCTCCCTTGACGCGGCCGAGGGCGGCGGTGAATTCGGGGGCGACGCGGTTGATGCGCTCGGCGAGGATGCGGTCACGGGCCTGGATGCTCTCGACGACCTGCGCGATGCCCTTGACGTAGCCGGCGGTCGCGGCCTGGAGGGAGGCGATGAGTTTGGTCTTGGCCTCATCTTTCAGCGTCGCATCGAGTTTCTCCATCTCGAGTTGGTCTTTCTCCATGCGCTGGATCTGAGCGGCGGTGATCGCGAGGGCTTTGCGGGCGCCCTCGGCCTTCGCCGCATCGGCGGTGAGGAGGAAGCCGTTCACGAGGCTGGTGCCTTCAAAGAAAGATTTGAGCCCGCTGGAAATATTGAA
>JACMRG010000338.1 GCA_014376585.1 Opitutaceae bacterium
CCAAGGCCTGCTATTTTGATCCACCCCATCCCCATGTCCACCCCACCACGCCCCCACTCCACCCGCCGCCACTTTCTCGGCGCAACCACCGCCGCGCTCGTCGCCGCCACTTTCCCCCGCTCACTCGGCGCCGCTGAATCTGCGCCGAAACCGGCCCTTGCCCCCAACTCCTTTAGCTACCGCTTTGCCATCGGCGACATCGAGGCCTATTCGATCAGCGACGGCAGCATGCTCCTTCGCGAAGGCCTCGCCCTGATGTGGCCCGAAGCCGCCCGGCCCGCGATGAAGGCGGATCTCGTCACCCGCGGCGAACGCACCGATGCGCTCCCGCTCTACGTCAACATTCTCGTCCTGAAGCTGGGCAACGAAATCGCGATCTTCGACGGTGGCTTCGGCCCCGGGAAAAATCCCAACAGCGGCTGGGTGGGCCGGGCCCTCGCCGAAATCGGCATCGCGCCGGAGAAAGTCACCCACGCCTTCCTGAGTCACGCGCACTCCGATCACATCGGCGGCTTCGTCGCCGGCAACCGCGCGATCTTCCCCAACGCCGCCGTGCATTGCCTCCGTGAAGAAATCGATTTCTGGCGTTCACCCGAACCGGATTTCTCCCACTCCAAACGCGCCAAGGGTCCCCTGCCCGGCATGATCAAGGATGCCCGCGAAAAATTCGACGTGCTCCAACCCAATCTTCAATTTGTCCGCGACGGAGACTCTCTGCTCGGCGGTGCGATCACGGTCATAGCCGCCCCCGGGCACACCGCCGGCCATGCCGTTTTCCGAATCAAGTCCGGCAACGAGTCTCTGCTCCATTTCATGGACGTCGCGCATCACCACTCCCTGATGTTCACCGATCCAAACTGGGGCATCGCCTACGACCACGTCCCCGAACAAGCGATCGACACCCGTAAAAAACTCTTTGCGCAACTCGCCAACACCCACGAACGCACCTACGGCTTTCATCTCCCGTGGCCCGCCCTCGGCCGCATCGCCGCCCATGGCTCCGGCTACAGCTGGCAAGGCGAACGTTGGAGTTGGGGCCTCTAAACAAAAGGTAGGGCGCGACCGCCGGGCGCGCCGTTATACTCCGACCGTTTTTAATTTCATGTCCAACTTCACCACGATCCTCACCCACCCCGGCAGCGCGCACAAAGATGAATTCCTCGCGTGCAGCGTTCTCCTCGCGTTGCACCCCGCGCCCATCATGCGCCGAGAGCCGACCGACGCCGACCTCAGCGACCCCGCCGTGGCCGTCATCGATGTCGGCCACCGACACGAGCCCGCGCTGAACAATTTCGATCACCACCAACTGCCTAAAGATCATCCGCCCACCTGCTCGCTTTCCCTCGTCCTCCAACACCTCGGGATCTACGAAGATGCCCGCCAATTCTGCGAATGGCTTGAGCCCGCCGAATGGTTCGACTGCCGCGGCCCGATCGCCACGGCCAAGTGGCTGGGCGTGGACCGCAACGCTCTCCCGAAACTCAACTCTCCCATCGACATTGCTCTGCTCCGCCGCTTCGCCCTCGCCACCCGCCTAGAGACCACCGACCCGCTCTGGGCCGTGATGCGGATGATCGGCGAAGATCTCCTGGATTACGTGCGCTCCCTCCGCGCCCGCCTCGATTTCATCGCCCGACACGCCGAGGTTTGGAACCTCACCTTGGGCGGCACTTCCGCCAAAATCCTCTTCCTGCCCCGCACCGACCCACTGCCCGACGAACCCTCGATGGGCGTGGATCGCTACATCGAAGCCCAAGGCCTCGCCACCACCATCGTCGGCACCGTCGTCCCCGACCGCCGCAGCACGGGCTACGGCCTCTCCCGTTTTCAAGACAACCCGCGCCTCGACTTCACCCGCATCGCGCAAAGCCCCGGTGTTCACTTCGCCCACGCCCGCGGCTTCGTCGCCAAGACTTCCCTCACGGATATCGCCGATCTCAAAGCCCTCCTCGCTCTCGCCGGCCGTTCTTAAAGGTAGGGCGGGTTATCCCTAACCCGCCGGTTTTGCCCTTCCATTTCTCACGGAAACCAAGCCAACAACGCCTCGCTCACCAACGCATGCCCCTTCGCGTTGGGGTGATTGCGCTGCGACATCAACGCCTCCGTCGCCCCGCCCGCCTCCGCGTGTTGCTTGAATGCCGCGTAGCTATCCACGAGCCCCACGCCATCCTCTCGCGCCAATGCCCGGATCTGCTCCGCGTGCTGCGCGAGCGTATCCGCCGGATCAACCCACGGTTTCCCGAGGTCCGGCGTCGGCGTGAGCAGAATCACCTTCACGCCCGCCGCTTTCGCCTGCGCGATCATCGCCCTCCACGCTATGGCGGCACGTTCCAGGTCCATGCCACGATCATTGAGTCCGTAATCAATCGTCACGACATCGGGCCGCAGACTCAGCACATCGCGCTCAAATCGCCGCGCCCCGTTCTCGGAGTCCTCCCCACCGATCGCCGTCACGACGACATTGATCACCGCGTGCGGATATTTTTCCGCCAACCCCTTCCTCAGCAAATGCGGGTAAGCCTCTAGCGTGCGCACCTCCGGCGTCTTAAAATATCCCGCCGGCACACTGTGCCCATGGCACACGATCATGACGGCGCGATTCTTTGGCCAGTCCACGCGGCACAACGCCGCCACGTCGGCGAGATACGTCGTGCGATCTGTGATGGCGCGCTGCGCCGCCGGAGTTTGCGCGCACAGAACCGTTGCCTCGCACAGTGCCAACAACAGCCAAAACATTCGTTTCATAAAAGACATCCAACACAACCGGCCGCGCCCCTATCGTCCATCCACAACCCACCCTTGCACCCGGCCACGAAATCAAAACCAATAGCCCTCCTTAATCCGCCCCCAATCCCCATGTCCGAACTTCCCGACTGCCAATACTGCCGCAAAGACCAGCGCCTCACCGATCTCATGATCGAGATCGCGCCCTTGAAAGTTTCCACGCTCTACCTCTTCAAGGAGCAGACCTATCGCGGTCGCTGCGTCGTCGCCTATCGCGCGCACGTCAACGAGCTCTTCGAGCTGAGCGACGCCGAACTCGCGCTCTTCATGCAAGACGTCGCCCGCGCGGCCAAAGCCATGCAAGCCGCCTTTGGCGCCACCAAGATCAACTACGGCGCCTACTCCGACAAACTTCCCCATCTGCACATGCATCTCGTGCCAAAATACCAAGACGGCCCGAGTTGGGGCACGACGTTCACCATGATGCCCGAGCCGAAGCACCTGCTCACGGACCCAGGTTACGCCGAACTGATCGGCGCGATCAAAGCGAAGCTAGACTGAGCGCTTTTTCCAAAATCACTGCGGCCCGCCCGCCTTACGCGCTCACGGGCGGCGCAACCTCAGGAACCGAGACGGCCGGCGGAGTGATTTTATCCGCCACATAAATCATGTAGCTGGTGCTCTTGGCCGTCGCGTGCTTTTTTGAGGGAATTGCCCTCACCGTGAAGCCGCTGTTCGAAAGGCGGCTTTCAAAAAGCTTATCTGCGCCCGACGACCAGATGGTGACGCGTCCACCCGGCTTGAGCGCTTGCGCGATGCGCTGGATGCCGCGCAGATCATAGACCTTCGCGTTGCCCGACTGCACCATCGCCGACGGACCGTTGTCGATATCGAGCGCAATCGCGTCGTAGGGCTGAGCGCTCGAGCGCGCGATCACCGAGCGCACATCCTCAGTCAGAATTTTCACACGAGGGTCCGTCAACAAAGCGCCATTAAGTTCCGACAACATCGTGCGATTCCATTCCAAAACCGCCGGAATCAATTCCGTGACATGCACCGTGGCCTTCTTTCCGACCTTCGAAAGCACGCCCTGCAGCGTGTAGCCGAACCCCAATCCTCCGATCAGAATCCGCGGCTCCGTCGATGACATGAGCCCTTCCGTCGCCAATTCGCCCAAAGAGAGTTCCGAGGCGGTCGCCGCCGAGTTCATCAGCTCCTTGCCGTTGACGCGGATACTGTAGCGGCCGTCGTGAGAGTGCAGAGTGAGACGGGCGCCATCGGGCGTCTTCGCCTCAGCCAGGATTATTTGCGGTTTCATGCGTGGAACGGGAATCATGGCACGAACCGGGCGGGAACACACGACGAACCTTGGCTAAATTTTCCCTGTGTTATCGCGCGTAGTTTAGTCTAACCTACCGCACGATTCCCGATGCCCGAGTTTATCAATATCTCCGTTTACAAGTTCGCTCCGCTCCCAGAACTCCCGCCGCTGCGCGTGAGCCTGCTTCAGCTCACCCAGGCGAACGCTCTTCGCGGCACGATTCTCCTGAGCCCTGAGGGCATCAATCTCTTCGTGGCGGGGACTCGCGAGAACACCACCAAACTCCTCGACGCCCTGCACGCGGTGCCCGGCTTGGAAGATCTGACGCCCAAGGAAAGCGTCAGCAATGAGCAGCCTTTTAACCGCATGCTCGTGAAGATCAAAAAAGAGATCATCGCGTTTGGCGTGGACGGCATCGACCCCGCGCGCCGCCCCACCGTCAAACTCCCCGCGCGCACCCTCAAGCAATGGCTCGACGAAGGCCGTCCCGTGACGCTGCTCGATACGCGCAACGACTACGAGGTGCGCATGGGCACGTTCCGCGGCGCCGTGCCCGCAGGCATCGGTCATTTCCGTGATTTCCCCGGCGCCGTCGCCAAACTGCCCGCGGAATTGGAGGCCCAACCCATCGTCATGTTCTGCACCGGCGGCATCCGCTGTGAAAAGGCCGGCCCCTTCATGGAGCGCGAGGGCTTCACCAACGTTCACCAGCTCGACGGGGGTATCCTGAAATATTTCGAGGAATGCGGCGGCGCGCATTACGACGGTGAATGCTTCGTTTTCGACCGCCGCGTCGGTGTTGATCCGCAGCTCCGCGAAACGAGATCGGTGATGTGCTTCAACTGCCAGATGCCGCTCACGTTCGCCGAGCAGCAACACCCCCACTACGTCGCCGACAAAACCTGCCCGCACTGCTTCCAAGGCAAGCCGTCAAAGACCGCGCGCTCGATGTAGGCAGCGCGCTCGTCGCGCCGAACCGTGCGCGGACAAGTGCAGCTTACATAGTTCGCCGCCCGACCATCACGCGCTGCGCCCACGGAAAAAACTCTTTCGGCTCCGCCACCAACGCCCTCGAGACGACCGGTTCAACCGGACGGTCACCCCGCACCGGCGGATTTGGCAACGCCTGCCCCGCGGCCTCGCGCAACTTGTCCTTTTTGCTCTTCCGTTTTCCCTTCACTCCGCCCGTGCCCGTCACGCGCGGTGCCGGCACCTCGGTTGACTCGGGCTCGAAGCCCGCGATTTGTTCCCGCGCCACCGTCAGCCCGTTTCGCTTCTCGATTACTTGAAAATGCGCGTGCGTCTCGGCGCTGATAAAATTCACCGCTAGGCCGCTCTCCCCGGCCCGGCCGGTGCGACCGATGCGATGCACGTAGTCCACCGCCGAGCGCGGCAGGTCGTAGTTCACCACGACAGGCAGGTGGTCGATATCGAGACCGCGCGCGGCGAGATCCGTCGCGACGAGCACGCGGATCTTCGTCGCCTTGAAGTTCGCCAGCGCCTCCGTGCGCGCACCTTGGCTGAGCTCGCCGTGCAGCGCTGAGACATCGATTCCCGCACGACGCAATTTCTCCGCCACATGCTCAGTCGCGTATTTCGTCGCGACGAAAACGAGCACGCGCGTCCAGGCGTTTTCCTCCACCAGATGGCGGAGCAACTGGGTCCGCTGCCGTGCATCCACTTCGATGGCCCGCTCGACAATGGCCGGGGCCGTCGTCACCTCCGCCGCGATCTCGATCCGGGTCGGCTGGCGCAGCAGCTCATCCGCCAGCGCAGCCACGGCCGGTGGAAACGTCGCGGAAAAAAACAGACTCTGGCGGGTGGCAGGCAGCAACGCCGTGATCCGGCCCAGTTCCTCGGTAAACCCGAGAGCTAAAAGCCGGTCCGCTTCGTCGAGGACCAGCGTCGAGACCGCCGCAAGCGAGACCGCCTTGTGATCGATCAAATCCAGCAATCGCCCCGGCGTCGCGACGATGATGTCCGCGCCGCCGCCGAGCGCCATCATCTGCGGGTTGATGGAAACGCCCCCGTAAACCACCAGTGTCTTGATCGGATCGGGCAGGTAGCGCGCATAGCGCCGCGTGGCTTCGCCGATCTGCGCCGCCAGTTCGCGGGTCGGCACCAAAATCAAAGCTCGCACAAAGCGCCCCGATTCCCGCCGGTTCGCAGATAGCTGCTGCAAGATCGGCAGCACAAACGCAGCCGTCTTTCCCGACCCCGTCTGCGCCGAGGCCCGGACATCGCCACCCCGCAACGCCGCCGGAATCGCCGCCGCCTGAATGGGCGTGGGCGCGGCGTAGTTTTGATCGGCCACCGCGCGGACCAGCGGCGCAGAGAGACCTAGTTGGGAAAACGGCATGCTCCGTCGATGACGCCGTGGGTGGCCGTTGGAAACGCTAAAGCTTCGAACCCACGTCCTCGCGCCACACGCCCCACGCCTCTATCCTCTGCTTTCACCCCGCCGCCTCGACCGCGAGCCGCTTGCTCTCCTTGAGGTCGAGTTTGCCGGTGCCCAGCACGGGGATTTTCTCCACCCGGTGCACCAGGCGCGGCACCCACAGCGCGGCGAATCCCGCGGCTAACAAACGCTCACGCACCTCACCCGCGCTCAAATCCGTCGTCGTCAACAGCACCAGCGACTCCCCCTTGGACGAATCAGGCACGCCCATGACGATGGCGACGTAAGCCTCGGTTTGATCGAGGTTAAAAATCTCCACGATCTTCTGTTCGATCGTGCCGTGCGGCACCATCTCGCCACCGATTTTTGAAAACCGCGAGAGTCGGCCCTCGATGTAGAGAAAACCGTCCTCGTCGAACCGCCCGAGATCTCCCGTGACAAACCACCCGTCGCGGAACGCCGCCCGCGTTTTCTCGGGGTCGTTGAGGTAGCCGGCAAAGATGTTGGACCCCTGGAACAGCACCATTCCCGTGTCCGTGATCGGCAGTTCCAGGAACGTGTCAGGATCGACAATCCGCGCCGACATACCCGGCATCATCCGCCCGACCGAGCCGGAACGCTGACCCAGTTGTTCCTCGTTGGTCGAGAACACCACCGGCGGATTGGGCTGGTTAATATTGCAGGCCGGCGTCGCCTCCGTGAGCCCGTAACCCTGCATGATTTCGAGATGAAACCTCTCCAGAAATCCGCGCGCCAGATCCTCGGGCAATTTTTCTGCGCCCGTAACCACAAGATCCAGCGAACGCAGTTCGCCAGGCTGCGCTTTTTTCAAAACCGGCCGGAGAAACGTCGGCGCGCCGAGCAGCACGGTGACCCGCTCGTCGCGGATTGCCTCGATGATTTTGCGCGTCTCGAGCGGGCTCGGCACCGTGACCATCTGGCAACCCCGCAACAGCGGATACCAGAGCGTCACCGTGAAACCGAAGCTATGAAACACCGGGAGGCACCCGAGTAACGAGCACGCCTCGGGCAGGATCGAGAGCGACGAGATCTGCGCGCAGTTGGCGAGAATGTTGCGGTGCGAGAGCACGACGCCTTTGGGTTCGCCCGAACTGCCGCTGGTGAAGAGCAAGCCACCTTCCGCGCGGTCGCCGATCTTGGGCAGCCCGAGCAGATCCGCACACCACTGGTTCGGCAGCAGCCACGCCGCAAGCAGCCACGGCAGCATGGCGCGCTTGCCACCGCAGGCCGCGATCTCGGTTTTCAAATCCAGCGTGCGTTCCGGCCAGGGAAAATTCGGGAGCTTCGCGCGCATCGCCTCCGCGCTGAGGATCGTGGCGATACCGCCCAGCTTGAGGCTGGCCTCCAGCCCGGAACGCGACGTGGTGAAATTCAAATTAACCGGCGTCTTGCCGGCGGCCAGAATCGCCAGATTCGCGATGAACGCACCCGCACCCGGCGGCAGCACCACACCCACCCGTGTCTCCGCCACCGTCGCGCGGATACGCCGCGAGAGAATCGCCGCCGCCGCGTAGAGCTGGCCACAGGTGACCGCTCCCCCCCCCGCCGTGCGGCCGATCACCTGCACGTGCGAAGGATGCTTCGTGATCGCACGGATGCACTCGCGCCCGAGGTGACGTTTCAACACCGGCCGTTCGTCGAAAGCCTGTCGCCCCAGATCGAGCAACTCGCGACGCGCCCAAGCCGGGGTGGCTTGGTCAGGCGGCGTCGCGTGGCCAAACGCGATGAACACCGGCGTCGGCAGCAGGCGCGGCGATTTCCACAGGTATTTGTTACCCGCAAACGAAAACACCGAGCCCCACAACCCGTCGATCGCCGCCGCCACCACCGGCACCTCCGCCTGCCGCGCCATCACCTCGAAACCCCGCTGGATTGCCATGAGTTGCCCCGTGCGCGAGATGTGTCCCTCGGGACACACGCAGACGACCTCGCCGGCCTTCAATGCCGCGATCGCCGCTTTCATTCCGGCGCGGGGTTGCACCGCGGAGATCGGGATTGAGCCGCTGACCTTGAACACCCAGTTGAAAAAAACATTTCGCGTGAGTCCCTGGTAACCGACGAACCGGATCGGCCGAGGACAGGCCAGTTGCAGCACCACGACATCCACGTAGGAAATATGGTTGGTGAGGAGCAACACGCCGCCGGTGGAGGGCAGATGATCCGCGCCGCTGGTCCGCACCCGATACAGCAGGCGCGCGATCATGCTGGCGATCAGTTCGAGGAAAAACGGCAGGTGGGAACGTCTGCGAAAAGCGGGGGTGAGCATACGCGCGATTAGGTTATGCGGAGGGGGATGCAGCGGGTTCAAAGCTATTTATGCCCGGGCGCGTCATCGGTGATAAAGTGCCGGAAGCGATGGTAAGAAAAACCGACCCACAATAACACCACGCCGAGCACCACGAACGCGCCGATGCGATAAAGCGTCGAATGGATGTCCACCATGAAGACGCGCGGCACGCACAGCAACAACCCGCCCAACCCCACCAAGCGCGCCGCTCGCTCCCGCGCGAAGAGCCCCAGTAGAAACAGCGTGATCGCCGCGAGCCCGCACAACATCGTCGCGTAGGGGGCCAACGCCTCCTGCTGACGGATAAAAAGTGCCGCGAGCATCAGCCAGCCCGAAATGGGATGAAACCACGCCGCCCAACGCCGCCACGCCGCCGCTCGCCCACCCATCCACCGCCGCGCCAACACCGGCAAAACGGCCAGCGCCGCCGCGAGCCCACAGCCGATAAAATTTCCGCACGGCTCGCGTCGCGGCTAAACCCGGACACCCACCCGACGCCCCAGCCCAACATCACCGAGGCCCCCGTCAGCGCCGGCGCCAACCCCGGCCGCCACGCCAACGCGGCACTCCCCAGCGCCGCCAGCGCCACGACGCCCACGCGCGTCGCTCCATCGAGCGTGCTGGCGAGCGCGATCAATGTCACTACCGTGGCGAGCGCCGTCTGCACGGCCGAGGTCCACTCACGCCACCCTGCGTGCGCCATCGACTCTCGTCGCGGCGCCGACGCCGCGAACCAAACCGCCGGCACCCAAGCGCCCAGCGCGGCCACGCCGAGCCAACCTGCGGCGGGACTCACCACGCTACGCAAGTTCAGAGGCCCATAGCCCCACCATCCCAGCGCGAGCGCCACCGTGCTGAGCCCCGCCAACGGCCAACCCCGCGCCCACGCCGCCGCCGCCATCAGCAAACCCGCCGTGCCGACCGCCGCGGCCAGCGCAGGTGCCGGAGCGAGTCCATTGAACCACGTGGTTTGCAGCGCGACGACCGCCACCGTCGCGAGCAACGCCCGCGCTCCCGACCGCCAAGCCCGCGATTTGCCCGGAGTCGTCGCCCTTTCCTGACGTTGCAGCGCCCAGGCCGCCGCGGACGCGGCGATGAGCAACACGACCTCATTGTTCCACAATTGCTCCGCTGGGAACAAGCCGCGGGCGAAGCCGATCATCGAAACATGCGCCGCCAGCAGCGCCAGTCCGGCCGCCAGAACCGCTCCAGCCCCACCGCGGCTCGGCACTCCACCGGCCCATGCCGCGACCGCGAGCGCCACGCCCAGAGCCGGGCTCCAGCCCGAGCCATTCCACGCTTCCAAGGTCAATGCGCCAACGAATCCCAACGCCCCGCCGCCCGCGAGATGCCAAGCGCGCTCGCCGCCCATCCAGCGCTCGTTCCAGCCGGTCCATAGCGCCGCACCCAACACAACCGCGACTGCCGCCGTCACCTCGTTCAAATTCAAAGCTCCATTCCACAGTGTGACGTGCGCTGCAAAAAACAACAGCGCGACTCCCCACACCACCATCGACATAACCCGCAGCGATTTCAGCCCCGACTCCCGCGCCGCCACCAACACTACGAAAGCCTGCGTGAGCAACCCCAGCGCCCGCACGTGCCCCGACCATTCCGTGATGACCGCGAGCGCCAAGAGTCCCGCCGCCTTGCACGCGAAGACTGCCACGAAGGGCTCTTGCCGATCCCGTCGCCGCCAGGCCATCGCCGCCCCTGCGCAAACCACCGTTGCTCCCACATAAAAACCTGTGAGCGAACCGCTGCCCAGATGCAGCGTGACCGCCAGCCCCAGCACCACCGCCAAGCTGGAGTTGACCGACTGCACCGCCCGCACGCGTCCGTTGATGGGTGCGCCGCCACGCAAAACCGCCAACCAGTCTGACAGAAAGAAAACCGTGCTCAGTGTCACTAACCACGCCCAACTCTCCACGAGACGATCACCCGCCCGACCCGGCCACGTGAACAACACCAGCCGCGCGAAAATCGCATAGCCCA
>JACMRG010000339.1 GCA_014376585.1 Opitutaceae bacterium
CTCGAAGTGCTCCATGCGCTGGTCGACAACGGCAACACCGTGGTCGTGATCGAACATAATCTCGACGTCATCAAGACCGCCGACTGGGTGCTCGACCTGGGCCCCGAAGGCGGCGTCAAAGGCGGCGAGATCGTCGCCCAGGGAACGCCGGAGCAGGTGGTGAAGGAGCCGCGGAGTTATACCGGCTATTATCTGAAGCCGCTGTTAGAGCGGCGGGCCCTCCACCCCTCTCCCGTTCCGGGAGAGGGCGACTCGCCGTCAGGCGAGCGGGGTGAGGGCCGTGTGGGCAACGAGGGCCATGCGACCACCCCAAAAACCCGCCGCAAAAAGCCCGTACCCGCCCCTGCATGACCTTGACCCCGACCTTTTTCGCATCTACATAAATGCCAATTACCTTCGACCCCGCCAAGCGCGCCAAGGCCCTCGCCGAACGCGGCCTGGACTTCGCCGATGCAGATGCGGTGTTCGAGGGTGCGATCTTCGAATTCGTCGACGATCGGTTCGATTATGGCGAAAAGAGGATCACGACTGCAGGCTATTTGCGCGAACGGCTGGTCGTAGTGGTTTGGACGGAACGTGGTGTGAATCGCCACATCATTTCAATGAGACATTCCCATGGAAAAGAGCAACGCCGATTCAAAGCCCGCATGGATTGATCCGGACGACGCGCCGGAACTGACCGACGACTGGTTCGACAAGGCCGATTTCAAGATCGGTCGAACCGTCATCCGCCGCGGCCGCCCACCGGGATCGACCAAGGCGCAAGTCTCGCTGCGCCTCGACCAAGACGTCATCGCCGCCTTTCGCGCGGAGGGGCCGGGGTGGCAGTCGCGAATGAACGCGGCGCTCAGGAAGGCGGCGGGGGTTTAGCGGGCGGTAGGGGCGCGGGGTTGGGTGTGCGGTTCTGTAATTCTGCTCGAGCAGCGGCACGACTCACTTACATCGTGATTTCCGTTTTGCGGATCGCCGCGCCAGCCACGGTCGCTGCGCCCCCGTTACGACATAATTGAAGCACAAGCAGGCTGGATGATCATGATACCGTCGCCCGCGAGTTCTCGAATTATCGTGTTCGTTGGCTTTTGCTTAGCGTGCGCCGCGATCACTCCTGCTGTGGCGCAAGCGCCCCCCCTCCTAAGTTGAACGCGGGCGCCGAAGAAATTATCGTGACCGCGCGACGCAGCGGGATACCTGTGTGGCTTGTGACAAGTTCCACAACGACCGCGATTCTTGTAGGCACAATCGGCGGGGTCACGCCCGGAACGCGCTGGGATCCGGCGTCGCTCGATGCTGCGCTGACAAAGGCGGATCGGGTCATGTTCCCTGAAGCATTCGGAGTGAGCGGTGGCCTGTTCACCATGATCGGCGCGCTCGGAAAATGGCGTAATCAAGCCTCCCTTCCCAAGGGCCAAACACTACAGTCGATGACCTCGCCCGCACAATGGGCGCGGCTCGTCGCCTTGCGCGATCGAGGCGTGCTCAAGTCGGGCTTTGAACGCAAACACCCCTTTCATCTCGCGATGATGCTGCGCGGGGTGGTCAAGGACAGGCGCAAGTTCTCTCCCGGCGCAGATGCCTACGCTCGGCGTTTTCTCCGCGGGAACAAGGGCAAACGTGTGCCAATCGCACAGGGCAACGCGAAGGAGATCATGGCCGATTTCTTTGGGTCGGCACCCCGTTCGCACGTCGCCTGCTTGATGGACACGGTCGCGCGAGTGGAAGCGGGGGGCACTGGCATTGAAGCACGCTTCAACGCTGCCAAGACGCGCTCCGAAGCCTGGGCAACTCGGCGCGTTCCTGACGCTCTTGCATCCAAATCCGAGGACGGCCAACGCTCGTGCTGGCCGTCAGGAAGTCGCTTCGACCAGGCCCGTGAGGCATCGCTGAGCCCAACCATCGCTCGCTCATTAAGCACTCAGCAGGTGACGCTCGCAGTGGTGTCGCTCGAGTCCCTGGCAGAGCCCGGTGGCGTACTCGACGATTTGCTCGCACAAGGGTTCGACGTCCGCGGTCCTCGCTGGAAACGCTAGACGAACAGCGTCACCCGTGCTGCGCATGCCGATCGAACTTCAACTCGTCCTCGTCAGCGAGACGCGATCCTGCGGCCACCTGCTGCGCGACTTGATCCGCTTACATTCGTGACGTCATGCTCAGCCCACCACGGCCGGCGAGTCCGCCGATTGCTTCCCTGAGATGCACGAACAGCCAGTCCGGGATCGTCTACGTTTCGAAACCATGTTAAGCGAGTCGTTCCATTTGGGGAGGAATCGTTATGAAGAGACTTGTGATGCTTGCGGCCTTGGTCGCGCTTGCTGCTTGTACGAAGCCGGCGGCCGAGGCCGATGCCAACATGGCGCTTCCGGAGGCCAACCTCGCCGACGCCAACATGAGCGACGCCAACATGGCGGACACCAACATGGGCGCCACCGCGATGGCCTCGATCAACGGCACCTCGTGGGAGTTCAAGGGCTCCAAGGGCGAGGCGATGACCGAGTCGGTCGATGCCGACGGCAAATACGTCACCAACGCCAACGGCAAGCATTCCGACCATGGCACCGC
>JACMRG010000340.1 GCA_014376585.1 Opitutaceae bacterium
AGAGTTTCTTGGCCGTCGTCGGCAACGCGCACTCGAAGGACTGCGCACCGTCCATCGCGTTGATGGCCGCCTGCACGGCCGCGACTTTCTCGCGCAGCGCCTCGGGCGTCGGCGCCCACACGCGCAGCAAATAGGTCACGTGGAACGGCCGGGCGAATCCACCGGCAAGGGCTTCGACCTTGCGTTCCTTTTTGCGGAGCGCGACGAGCAGCGACGCGCGGGGCTTTTCCGCGTATTCACCGCGCAGCCGCTCGGTGGCCTGCTCCTCTCGGCGGATCTCCTGCCGACCCGCGACCGGGGTCACGTTGACCGTGATCGCATAGTCCAAAAACGGCAGCCCGGTCAGGTGCGTCACGATGCCCGGCCGCGTCCGCTGCGGCCAGCGACTGAGGGCCAGCACGGCATGGTAATGACCATCGAGGAAGAATCCGCCGCCGCGTTGACCGACGCCCTCGCTGTGCCAGCAATTTTCCTGCATCGTCAGCTCCGGGTCGAACAGCTCAGCTGGGGCGTCCGCAGTGCGTCGCGCGTGGCTGGGGTTGAGAAACCTCCGCAGGCAGGCGCAGTGCTCGGCGTCATCCATCGGATGCACGGGTGTCTCCGGCCCGAACACCGTTCGTAGCGTGCTCGCGAACTCCTCGAACTGACCGGCGAGTTCCTGCAACACGGCCGCGTAGTGTTCGCGGAGTCCTTCCTTGCTGTGGACCGTGCCGGCAGAGGCCTCAATTTCAATCGAGAGAAAGACGGCGAGATGCTCGCGCCGCAGGGTGCCGTTCAGGGTTCGCGGCCAGTAGCGGGTGAACCGCTCGTTGCGGACGGCGCGAATGGGGGGGTCTTTCACCTCCTGCGTCCGTGCATGGTAAGCGAGCAACGCCTGCCGGTAGTCGGAGTCTGGCCACCACTGAATCTGCAAGCGCCGGCCGGGGGAAGTCAGGGCGAGCAGCGCCCGGACCCGGTCTTGGAAGGCATTGAGTTGCTCGAAACTCGCGCCGCGCAAATCCGGCGGTTCCAGCCGGAAGCCTTTCGCGACCAAGCCGCCGCGTTCCGGTGAACCAAAGACCAGCATTCCCTCGACCATTCGTCCGTCCGGAGCCGCCGCATGGGCCTTCGTATGGGTTATGGATTCGCCTTCCCGCGTGAAATCGGCACCACCGAGGAGATCGTCCAGCTTGTCCCGGTCATAGCCGGCGGGCTTGCCCTGCCGAAATCCTAAAACCCATACCAGAGACCCAATCATCGGAATTGCCGCCACCGCCCCGGCCAACGGATAGCTGGTTCCGACGAACCCGAGTCCGGCGAACAGCACGACCCCAGCAACCATCCCGCCGACCACGGGAAGATAGAGATTGCCGTCGAGTCCGAAGACCCGGCCGGCGGAGTCGTCCGCCGCATTGGTGTCCGTGAAGCGCAATTCGTTCATGGCTTTCATCACGATTAAAACCGAGGTGTCAGGATCGCGTCCTGCATCCCAAAGATCGTAAACAGCGCCGCCATGATGGCGGCGGCAGCGGCGATGATGATCCCAGCCAAAATGCCGGCCTTGCCTTCGCTGTCTCCTTTGGAAATCGCGTTGGCCCCGCCCCAAATTTTAATGATCCCCCAGAAAAACCCGATCATGAACACGAGCACGAGGGCGGAACCAAACCCATCCTTCACCGCCTGAAGTTGGGCGAAGACGGGGTGGCCCAAGGGGCGCAACGCGAGCGGGAGGCGGGGGTCGGTCAGGAGAGGCAAAGGCATCATGTTTCTAAAACCCATACCTTATTTACCACTTGTCAAATATTATCGTATGGGATTTAGATCCGGCATGAACGAATCACGGCCGATCAAGGTCAGTTTCTCCTTTTATCCCACGGACATGAGCGTGCTCGCCGACCGCGTGGCCGGTCTCAAAAAAGCCGGCGTAATGGTGCGCAGCGCCACCGTGCTGCGGGCGTTGATCCACCTCACGCCCCCCGGTGAAATGATCGCCCACGCGGTCCGGCTGGCCGGAGAAAACGCGCTCGGAGAGACCGCGCCGAATGACGACAACGTCAGCGGGCATCCGACGGTCGATTTGCCCAAGGACGACGTGAAAAAACTCGACGGCGTCGTGCTGCACCTCGCCAAGGCAAAAATCATCGCCACCCGCGCCTACGTGGTGCGGGCGATTTTGCGCGCCGCGCCCGACGGCAAGAAGCTGGCGCCCGCCGTCGAGAAATTCCTCGCGGATTTTCCGAACAAGCCGCGCGGCCTCTCGAAGATCAGGCTGGCCCGGCTGGCCAAAGACCATGGCTGACGCCGCGCGCATCGTCCACCTGCAAGGCCTCGAAGCCCACCTGCGCACGCAGCTGCGCGGACAGGATCACGTCATCGCGCGTGCCGCGGCGGTCTTCACCCGGGGCGAGTTGGGCCTGGCCCGTCCCGACCGTCCGCGCGGAGTGTTTCTGGCGGTTGGCCCCACCGGCACGGGCAAGACCGAACTTGTGCTCTTGGCCGCCCGCTATCTTTTCGGCGAGGATCGCGTGCGGAGATTTGATCTCTCGGAGTATCAGCGGACCGACGCGGTGGAGCGGTTGCTCGGAGCCGATGCGTCGGACGCGGGCGTCGTCGGGCGTGCGGCCGCCGGCGCTTCGCCACGGATCTGGCTCTTCGATGAAATGGAGAAGGCGCACCCGAAGGTGTTGGACCTCTTCATTCAGATGTTGGAGCCCGGCCACATCACGCTGGCGACCGGCGAGGTCGTGTCTTTGAAAGACGATTACATCGCGTTCACCTCGAACATCGGCGCGTCCGAGGCTATGCGGATGGCCCGCTCCGGCATGGCGAGTATTGAGCAGGCCGTCCTGCGGCGCGTGGCCGAGGCCTTGCGGCCGGAGATTCTGGCGCGCGTGCCCGACAAGCTGGTGTTCGCCCGGCTGGCGCCCGACGTGCAGCGCGAAATCGCTGGGCTGCATCTGGCCAACGAAGTCGCGCGGCTAAAGTCAGTCGGCTTCGACTTGGAGGTTTCGCGCGAGGCGCTGGAGTTCCTGATTCGCGAGGGATTTCACCCGCAACTCGGAGCCCGGCCGCTCCGGCAGACGATCGAGCGAC
>JACMRG010000341.1 GCA_014376585.1 Opitutaceae bacterium
CCGCCGCGATCATTCTCTTCGCCGGCCGCTTCACCCCCGGCACCGTCAACAGCAACGACCTCCGCCCCAACCCCGCCGCCTTCACCTTTGCCGCGCTCCTCCTCGTCGGCCTCGGCTTCCCCGTCTGGCTTGCCCACCTCCGCCCGGCGCTCACCTGCTTCGCCACCGCTGCCCGCCGTCGCCCCGCCTACGCCGCGGTTTGGCTCACCACCGCTGCCGTCATCGTCGCGACTATCGCCCTCGCCTGCACCAATCCTCACGGCTGGAACCGCGACCTTTGGTGGGACGGCGTGCGCTTCACCCTCCTGCGTAACTGGCCGCTCATTTACATCGACCACCTTCCCGCGCTCCGCGTCGTCGCCGGCTGCACGGTGGTCTTCGCCGCCCTCGCCGTCGCCCACCTCTGCCGCGCCCAGCGCCACGGCCGCGCCCTCGCGCTGACGCTCCCGTTCGGCGTCGCCCTCCTTGGCAGCAACTACCTGGTCGATCCCCGCTACTACCTCGCCCCCGCCGCCTTTCTCCTCCTCTTTCTCGCCCCCGCGCGCCGCGATTTCTTCCTCCTCGCCGCCTGGTGGGCCTTCATCGCCCTCGCCCACGACCCCTTCATCCTCGCCGGCTATTCGCTCTGGTGAGCTCGGGTAATTTGTCCGCAGCGTCACATGGTAGACCCGGAGGGATTCGAACCCCCGACCCCTTGGTTCGAAGCCAAGTGCTCTATCCAGCTGAGCTACGGGTCCACGTTTCCTGCACAAATCAAACGTGGCGCTTTTCTCTTCCGCGTCGAGCCCGCTCACGCCCACCATCATATTGAATCCGAGCTCACCATCGGGAAAATCAGAAATCGCCAGTGCATTCGCCCCACCGCCGCGAATGCAAAATCCCGCCTCGTCAGTAAACTTCGATCAGTGTCTCCCCTCTCTGCAAACGCCGCACCAATTCCGGGAGCAACGGCACCAGCTTCGACATCAACTCCGCTTTTTTGAGGTTGCCGATCCTCAGCCACAACACCGGTGGCACCGGATCACGCAGTCGCGACCATTCGGCAAAATCCTCATCCTTCGTCACGAGCACGAAGCCGTCACGAATCGCCAGCCCCCAGATGACGGGATCGCGGGCATCCCTCGGTAGCCGTTCAAACACATGGACCGCTTCATGCCCGTGCTCTCGCAGCATGATCGCCAAGGAAGGCGGGAGCTGCGCGTCGATCAGGAAGCGCATCACCCACGGCTCACGCCGAGCGGAGCACCGTGTGGTCGGTCAACCGCGCCGCGTAGAGCTGCGAAGCCCGCAGATCGTCAGCCTCCAAGTAAGGAAACTCGGCGAGTATTTCCCCCTCGGTCATCCCGGAACCCAGCATCTCCAGCACATCTTTCACCCGGATGCGCATACCGCGAATGCACGGTTTTCCACCGCACTTTTCGGGTTCGGATGTAATGCGCTCGAGCAGGTTCATAACGGCACGTTACGCGCAGGTCTCTCGTTTGCCAAGCCTCCGCATCGATCTGTGCCGCGTAACCCGTGCTCCGTTCTCCCCTCACGCCCCAAGCTTGCCCCGCGCCCCGCAACCTGAGTCCGTCTCACCCGATGTCCGTCGCCCCGTCAGCCCCCGCTACTGCGCCCGCTTCACCCGCCGCGCTCCTCGCGACACCCCCGCGCTGGCTCCTCCCGCTCGTTCTCACCGTCGCCGCCGTCGCCTTCCTTCCCGCCATGACGATGGGGTTTCTCGGCGATGATTTCGTTTACGTCGCCCGCTTCTTCAGCCTTCCCTTCTCCGGCTGGCCGCGCCTCTTCACCCACGAGTGGTCCGACGGCATCTGGGGCCAACCGCTCAAGGAACTCCGCCCCTTCGCCGCGCTCTCGTTCATGATCGACGCCCGCGTCTGGGGCGGCTGGGCGCCCGGTCACCGCCTCACCAACGTCCTCCTCCACCTCGCCGCGACCGCCCTCGTCGTCCGCCTCGCGTGGCGCTATTCCGACGGCAAAACCCACGCCGCCCTGGTCGCCGGCCTTATCTTCGCCGTCCACCCCGCCCACGCCGAGACGGTCGCGTGGATCACCGGTCGCGCCGATCTCTTCGGCAGCGCCGCCGCCCTCGCCTTCCTCGTCGCCGCGGAAACGTTTTCCGCCCAAGGCTCCCGCCGCCCGCTCCTCCTCGCGCTCCTCGCCCTCGGCATCGGCGTGTTCACCAAGGAATTTTGTCTCATCGCCCCGCTCCTCCTCGTCCTCCGCTGGGCTCTGCTTGATCCCCGCGCCGGCCGCACCGTCTGGATTCGTCGTGCCCAACTTTTCCTCGGCGCCCTCGGTGTCGTCGCCCTCTACGCCCTCGCCCGCCACGCCGCCTTCGGCCGCGACACCGGCAACGGCTTCTTCGGCTGGAACGACGCCCCCGCCTGGAACCGCCAGGCCGGTTACTGGGGTTGGCTCATTCCGATTCTCCCCTTCACCACCGGCCACGAATGGGCCTCCCCGCCCGCCTTGTCCGTCCTGCGCAACCTCTGGCTCACCCTCGCCGCGCTCACCGCCGCCGCCCTCCCCCTAGCACTCACCCTCGGGCGCAACCCCACCGCCGCCCGCGCCCTCTTCTTCGGCGGCTTCTGGTGGTTCGCCACCACCATCGGTCTTTTCGTCGTCGTATATTTCTCCCCGCGCCATCTCTACCTCCCCTCCGCCGGCGTCGCCATCGGCGTCGGTCTTGCCCTCGGTTGCAGCCGCCTCCGCGCCGTTCTCGCGGGCGGCATCATCCTCTGGTGCGCCGCCGCCCACATCGCCGCGCTCCGCCCTTGGATCGAAGCCGGCGCCCGCTCGCGCGACGCCATCGCCGCCCTCGACGCCGACCTCGCCGGCGCCGACGCCCGCACGCTCGCCCTCATTTCCGTGCCCGAGACCCACGGCCACATCTGGCTTTGGGCGTGGTCCTGTCCACAAGCCATCGGCGCCCCGTTTTTACGCCATCCCGTCCCCGCCGAACGCGTGCTCGAACGCCCCATCAATTACTACAACGGCGACCAGTGGACCAAGGCCCGCCAACCCGCCGCCATGGTCCGCGCCGCCAGCTCCGCCGCCATCCTCCTCGTCGGCACCGACGGCTCCATCCGCCACCGCCTCGTTCCGCCTGACGAACTTCAAACCCGCGCCGCCGCCCTTCCCGCCCCCGGTCTCACGGCGCAAAACCACACCGCCTTCCTGGAGTCCTTCTTCCCCCGATGACCCCCGTGGCCCCTGCTTCTCCACCTGTGGTCCCTCCGTCTCCCGTTCCCCCGCCTTCGGTCTCTCTACTCTCAACCCTCAGCTCTCAGCTCCCCCTCTCTCAGCTTCCACTCCCAGCCCCTCCCGCCCTCACCGTCATCATTCCGTTCTACAACGAGGCGCCCAACATCCCCCCGCTCCTCGCCGAACTTCGCGCCGCCCTCGACCCCCTCGACCTCACGGTCGAAATTCTCCTTATCAACGACGGTAGCACCGACGCCACCGACGCCGCCCTCGCGTCCGCCGCCGCCGAGTGGCCCGCCATCCGCCTCGAAAATTTCCCGCGCAATCGCGGCCAGGCCGCCGCCCTCTGGTGGGGATTTCAAAACGCCCGCGGCACCTGGCTCGCGATGCTCGACGGCGACGGCCAGAATCCCCCCGATGAGCTCGCCCGCCTCTGGCCTCTCCGCCACACCGCCGACATGCTCGCCGGCGCCCGCCTCGGCCGCCGCGATTCCCCTCTTCGCCGCGCCATGTCGCGCCTCGCCAACGCCACCCGCCGCACCCTCCTCCGCGACGGCGTGAGCGACACCGGCTGCTCCCTCAAACTCTTCCGCCGCGAGGTCGCCGCTTCATTCCTCCCGATCCGCACGCTTTACTCGTTCCTCCCCGCCTTCGCCGTCGCCGCGGGCTGGACCGTGCGCGAGGTCCCCGTCGCCCACCGCGCCCGTCGCGCCGGCGTCTCGAAATACGGCCTACGCGCCATGGCCGTCCTCCCGTTACTCGACCTTCTCACCCTTACCTGGCTGCTCCGCCGCCACCTCCGCCGTTAGCGAAGAACCGTTTCCTCCTCGGCCCCCTTTTTAGAGCATCCGCCGTTTCGCCCCGCTCGTAACACCCAGTGCCGCCCTCCCGCCGACGTTTCCCGTGCCGCCTCTCCGCTCCAGTCTCTACGAATGCAACGTGATGCACCACCGCTTCACGCCCAAGGAGCATCGCTTCGTCTACCGCATTTTCCTCTTCGCCTTCGATCTCGACGAACTCCCCGAGCTGCACCGTCGCCTCCCGTTCTTTTCCTATAACCGCGCCAACCTGTTTTCTTTCCGCGACCGCGACTTCTTCCCCACCGCCGAGCCCCTGCACCACCCGACTTCCGGGAGCGCGGGCAGCCCGCCCGCGCCGCCATCCTCCGGCAATCGAAATTCGAGCATCCAAAATCTAAAATCCCGAGTCCTCGCCCACCTCGTCACCCGTGGCGTCGACCTCGCCGGCGGCCGCGTCGTCCTCGTCACCCTGCCCCGCGTCTTCGGCTACCTCTTCAATCCGGTCTCCTTCTACTTCTGCTACGACGCCGCCGGCACCTGCGTCGCCTCCCTCGCGGAGGTGACCAACACCTTCAAGGAAATGAAGCCCTATTTCCTCGGCCCCGAAACGCGCACGGCCTCGTCCCAGTCCGAACTCGCAGCTCCTGACTCTCAGCTCACAGCTCCATCCACCTTCGCCCTCCGCACCCCGAAACACTTCTACGTGTCCCCGTTCTCCGACGTGGACACCGCCTTCGATTTCACCCTCCGCGCCCCCGGCGAACGCCTCTCCATTCAGATCGACGACTACGTCGGCGCCGACCGCTCGCTGACCAGCACCCTCGCCGGCCCGCGCCGCGCCCTCACCAGCGCCCGCTTGGCGTGGTTCACGCTTAAATACCCGGCCATCACCCTGCGCATCATCGCCCTCATCCACTGGCACGCCGCTCGCCTCTGGCTCCGCCGCCTCCCTTGGTTCGCCAAGGCCGCCCGCCCCGCCGATCAGCGCGACCTCTACCGCCCCCACTCCTCTCTCGCCCGCCCCGCCTCATCCGTCGCGCCCACCGCTGCCCCCTCATCCACTCGTGGCGTCCCGCTGCCCGCCACCACCGAAGCCGCATGAACCAAAATACCGCCACCTCCACCGCGCCCATCCCCGTCCGCGTCAAAACCTCTTTCTTCCGCGCCTCCGTCCTGAAGGCTTTCGCCGCCATGACGCGCGGCCACCTCCGCCTAGAACTCCCCGACGGCACCCTGCACGACCTCGGCACCCACGCCGACGCCCTTGCCCGCACCCTCCCGCTCTCCATTCCAGCGGCCGCCTACATCCGCATCCGCCGCGAAAAATTTTTCACCAAGTGCGCTCTCGCCGGCGACATCGGCTTCGCCGAATCCTACATCGACGGCGATTGGGACACCCCCAACCTCCCCGCCGTCATCGCGTTTTTCATCCTCAACGCCGACACCGCCCCCACCCTCTCCGGCTCCTCACAGGCCAAGACCCTCGCGCTTAATTCCCTCCGCTCGCTCAACCGCCTCGGGCACCTCCTCCGCCCCAACTCCCGCGCCACCGCCCAGCGCAACATCAGCGAACACTACGATCTCTCCAACGACTTCTTCGCCCTCTTCCTCGATCCGTCGATGATGTATTCCGCCGCGAAGTGGACGTCCCCCGGCTTCTCGCTCGAAGACGCCCAGCGCGAGAAAAACGACGCCCTCTGCCGCCATCTCCGCCTCAAATCCACCGACCACGTCCTCGAGATCGGCACCGGCTGGGGCGGCTGGTCCCTCCACGCCGCGCGCACCTACGGCTGCCGCGTGACGACCGTCACCATCTCCCGCGAACAACTCGAATTCGCCCGCACCCGCATCGCCGCCGCCGGCCTCTCCGACCGCGTCACCGTCGAGTTTCGCGACTACCGCGACCTTACCGGCCAATTCGATAAAATCGTCTCCATCGAAATGATGGAAGCCATCGGCCACCGTTATTTCCCCGAGTTCACCCAGGTCCTCCATCGCTGCCTGAAACCCGATGGCCTCCTCGCGCTCCAGTTCATCACCTGCCCCGATGCCCGCTACGACCAGTTCCGCCGCGGCGTTGATTTCATCCAGAAGCATATTTTCCCCGGCTCGCTCCTCCTCTCGCTGAACCGCGTCAACACCGAGCTCTCCCGCGCCGGCGGCTTCGTCCTCCACACCGTGGACGACTTCGGCCAAGACTACGCGCGCACCCTCCGCGTGTGGCACGACAACTTCCGCGCCCGCCTCGAACAGGTCGAGGCCCTCGGCTTCGACGCCCGCTTCATCCGCAAGTGGACCTACTACCTCAACTACTGCGAAGCCGCCTTCGCCCTCCGCAACATCTCCGTCGTCCACACCCTCCACACCCGCGCGAACAACCTGTCTCTCTGAGGCAGGGCAGCGACCTCCGGGCGCGCCTCCGGTCTCTCAGCCCACCGCCCCCTACTCACTACCCGCTACTTCCGCCCCCCATGATCCTCTTCCTCCGCGCCCTCTTCACCGTCGTGCTGCTGTCGATGCTGGCTGTCACGAGCTGGGCGAGCTATCGGTGCCCGCTCTTTTCCGTGCCGCGTGAGGTCAGCACGCACCCGTGGTTCATCGCCACCCTCGCCGACGCCTACTGGGGCTTCATCACGTTCTACGTCTGGGTCGCCTACAAACAGACCACCCTCCTCGCCCGCCTCGCGTGGTTCGTCGCCATCGTGCTCCTCGGCAACATCGCCATGGCCGCCTATTGCCTGGCCGAACTCTTCCACGTCCCGCTCAACACCAAGCTCTCCGCGGTCCTCACCGTGCGCAGCCCCGGCCCCGGCATCCTCGGAATCGCCCTCGCCCTCGCCGGCGTGATCGTGTTGTTCCTAGCCTGACCCGTCCGGCCACCGCTTGGCCGCACCGATTCGCCCCTCCCTCGCGCCGGCCCGCTGGAAGCCGTGAGCTCTGGTGCGAAACGCCCGCGTCGCCAGCATCCCCCAACCCTCGTCCGGCTCCCACCATGTCACCCTCGCTCCTCCACGCCCTCGCCCTCGCCGGGCTCTGCACGCTCTTCGCCGCACTCTACCTCGTCGCCCGCCGCATGGATAACTACGGCATCGTGGACATCGCCTGGTCCTACGCCTTCGGCCTGCTCGCTCTCTTCTACGCCGCCTTAGCGCCCGGCTGGCCCGTCCGCCGCGCGGTCATCGCCGCGTTCGCCGTCGTCTGGAGCCTGCGTCTCGGCACCCACCTCGCCCTCCGCGTCCTGGGCCATCACCCCGAAGAAGACGGCCGCTACCAACAACTGCGCAAAGACTGGGCCGCCAACTTCGTCGCCAAGATGTTTTGGTTTTTCCAAATGCAAGCCGCCTCCGTCGTCCTCCTCGGCGCCGCCTTTCTCCTCATCGCGCTCAATCCCTCGCCCTCTCTCCACCCACTCGAAATCGCCGGCGCGCTCCTCTGGCTCCTCGCCATCAGCGGTGAGGCGCTCGCCGACGCCCAGCTCGCCGCCTTCAAGCGCCAGCCCGCCAACAAAACCAAAGTTTGCGATGTCGGCCTCTGGCACTACAGCCGCCATCCCAACTACTTTTTCGAGTGGCTCATCTGGGTGTCCTATTTCGTCTTCGCCCTCGCCTCGCCGTGGGGCTGGGTCGCGATCATCGGCCCCGCCAGCATCCTCTACCTGCTGCTGCGCGTGACAGGCATACCCATGACCGAAGCCCAAAGCCTCCGCAGCCGCGGCGACGCCTACCGTCGCTACCAGGCCACCACGAGCGCCTTCATCCCTTGGTTTCCCAAGAAATCCTGAATGTGGAACTCAGGAAATCAGGAAATCGATCCCGCATCTCTTCCAGATTCCCCGCCCGGCCGGCGGTGACTTCCCTCGTTCCTGACTTCCACATTCCCCCTCTCCCACTCCCGAACTCACCCGATCCGCCCTCCCTCATCCGTTCCTGCTTTCCTGAGTTCCACATTCTCCCTCTTCCCCGCTCCCGTGATCCCATGATCGATTCCCTGCTCGAGAAAAATCTCATCCCCGACTGGCTCCTGCGCATCGGCATCCGCCGCCTCCTCGCCCAACGCATCCGCGACGAGTCCGCCACCTACGACCGCGCCGCCTACGTCGCCGATCTCAAGACCCGCCCGCTCGCCGAGCAGACCGCCGCCGCCAACGAGCAGCACTACGAAGTCCCCACGCGCTTCTACCAACTCTGCCTCGGCAAAAATCTAAAATACTCCGGCTGCCTCTATCCCACCGGCAAAGAAACCCTCGACCAAGCCGAGGATGCCATGCTCGCCCTCTACGCCGAGCGCGCCCAACTCGCCGACGGCCAGACCATCCTCGAGCTCGGTTGCGGCTGGGGCTCCCTCTGCCTCTACAACGCCCAGAAATTTCCCCGCTCCCGCATCACTGCCATCTCGAATTCCCGCACCCAAAAAGAACACATCGACGCTGAAGCCAAACGCCGCGGCCTCACCAACCTCACCATCATCACCGCCGACATTAACGTCTTCGACACGGCCCCCGCGCAGTTCGACCGCGTCGTCTCCGTCGAGATGTTCGAGCACCTCAAAAACTACCAACTCCTTTTCGCCAACATCGCACGTTGGCTCAAGCCCGGCGGCCGGCTTTTCACCCATATCTTCACGCACCACCGCTTGAGCTACCACTTCGTCGCCCGCGACGCCTCCGATTGGATGAGCCGCTACTTTTTCACCGGCGGCCAGATCCCCGCCCACGACCTCTTCCCGCAATTCCAAGACGACCTCAAACTCGTCTCCGATTGGAAAGTAAACGGCCGCCACTACCAGCAGACCGCCGAGCACTGGCTCCAAAACATGGACGCCCACCGCGCCGAGATTTACCCGCTCTTCGTCCAAACCTACGGCGCCGAAAATGCCACGAAATGGTGGGCCTACTGGCGCGTCTTCTACCTGAGCTGCGCCGAACTCTGGGGCTACCGCGCCGGCGAAGAATGGCTCGTCAGCCACTACCTCTTCCGCAAACCCTAACCCTCCGAAGTAGCGCCGGCATCCTGCCGGCCCCGAAGGTGGCTGCGGCATCCTGCCGCAGATTCCCCCCTTCAGAGCGCGTCTAAAAAGCCCCGGAAAGGTAGGGCGGGACCGCTGGGACCGCCGTGTTTAGCGGCGGACTGGGGACTTTCCCAAAGCGCGCCCGGCGGTCGCGCCCTACCTTTCTAGACGCGCTCTCATACCAATCGCCCCTAGCTTTTGGACCGTAGGGCCGGCGCTTGTCGCCGCGCCGCCGCGCACGAGAGTCTAAATCCAAAGGGCGATTGGTATCAGCCGGGAGAATTCAGTTGCCCGCCAATAACGCCATTGGCCGCGAATGAAAACAGAGAGAAGCGAACCCTCACCGAACAGTGGACGTTATGGATGGCTAACAGATTTGGTTTTACCTCTGAAGTTCGCGCCCTTTCGCGTGATTCGCGGGAAGTCTTCGGCACCGTTCGGGCTCAGAGATTCTTTCTCGCCTTCACCTGCGGGGCCAAGCGCTCAAAGACGCTTGCCGGGCCGAACGCACATAAAGGATGCGGATCGTTTCACCCCGCACCATGTAAGTGACGTGGTATTTGAAACGCTTCAGATACCCGCAACGAATTCCCTGCGCGATCTCCGGGCACGATTCGGGAAACCTTTTCACCTGTGTTTCCCACGTTTCATAAACATCGAGAAACGCCCCGCCTAATCGCGCCTCTGTCTCCAAATACTGTGCGGCGGCGATCAGCTCTCCCTCCGCCAGCCGATTGAAACCAACTTTCACCGCAACGCCGCCCGCGCCTTCTTCAACACCGTCGCCGAGGCCATGCCATCATCGCGATCAATGTCCATTTGCAGCGCGCGCAATGCGCTTACCGTCGCCAGCTCGATCTGCGTCAATCGACGCTGGATTTCACTCCCGGCCAATTTCTGTTTGTTCAAGCGTGGCGATGATTTTGGAACGACAGCGACGGCCATTTCTTGGGGATACCCCCTTGCTCGAGCGGAGCAAGCCCGCACTCCGAAACCCCGCGCCTCAGAGCGCGGTTAAAACCGCATCTGCTCTTCGCCGGCTCTTTAACCTCTCCATGCCCAAAATCGGCCTCAACCCGATCATCGAGTCGGCCGAGAAGTAATCACGCCCTGCCACTACTTTATCCCGAACCGGGACATCACCGCAAAGCCGCGGCGCTTTGTGCTGCAACCGCCGCTCCACCCCGAGCGTATATCAACCTATGTCACCGCTGCGCGCTTGGAGTCTTTTGATTCTCTCCGGTCTCGCCCTTCACGCCGCCCCCGACGTCGCCCAACTCCTCACCGACGCCCGCCCCGCCGAGACCAAACTCGATTCCCGTCGCGCCCTTGAGCTCTACCTCGCCGCCGACAGAGCCCAGCCCAACGACGCCGCCATCCTCCAAAAAATCGCCCGCCAGTATTCCGACCTCGTCACCGAACTCACCACCGACGACGAGCGCCGCGGCTACGCGCAGACCGCCCTCGACTACTCCCTCCGCGCCGTCGCCCTCGCGCCGCAAAACCCCGAAAACGTCCTCTCGCTCGCCGTCTCCCACGGCAAACTGGCCGTTTACAGCGACACCAAGACCAAAATCCAATACTCGCGCCTCGTTAAGGAAGAGGCCGAGCGGGCGCTCGGCATCGATCCCAACTACGCCTGGGCGCACCATGTCCTCGGCCGCTGGCACTACGAAGTCGCCACCCTCGGCTTCGCCACTCGTTTTTTCGTTCGTGTCATCTACGGCGGCCTGCCCGCCGCCTCCACCGCCGAGGCCGTGCGCCACCTCCAACGCGCCGTGGACCTCGAGCCCAACGAACTCGCCCACCAGCTCGAGCTCGGCTTCGCCCTCGCCGCCGACGGCCAGAAGGAAAACGCCCGCGCCCAATTCGCAAAAGGCCTCGCCCTCCCCTCCCGCCAAAAACACGACGAGTCCGCCAAAACCCGCGCCCGCTCCGCCCTCGCCTCGCTCTACGCTCCGAGGTAGGGCGCGTTATCCCTAACGCGCCGCCCCGCCCCATTGTTTCGCCCCTACGCGATGACGCCCGATGTCCCCATCGGCGCCGGAGAGCTCGCCTGTTGGATGAAAGTAATTTTTTCCGGAGCCCGACGGTTTCTCCCCTCTGTGCCTCTGTGGTTCACCTGCGCTTTTTCGGGTTTATTTTCCCCGCCGATTCCCTGTTCGGTTTCAAATCCAGCGCCGTTAATCAGGTGACACCCGCCATGTCTAATGACGACGAACTCCTCCGCCGCTACGCCGAGACCCGCTCAGAGCCCGCCTTCGCCGCGCTCGTCGAGCGTCACCTCGGCCTCGTTTACGCCGCCGCCCTCCGCCGGCTCGACGGCGACACCCACCGCGCCACCGAGATCACCCAGACCGTCTTTATCGCCCTCGCCCGCCACGCCGCCGATCTGGCGCAACGCCCCGTGCTCGCCAGCTGGCTCCACACCGCGACCCGCCACGCCGTCATCGACCTCCTCCGCGCCGAACGCCGCCGCCAAACCCGCGAGCAACACGCCCACAACCTCGCCACCGTGAACGCCTCCCCGTCCGCCTCCGCCGACGCCGGGTGGGACCAACTCCGTCCCCTCATCGACGCCGCCCTCGACCAACTCAACGAGCACGACCGCGCCCTCTTGCTCCTCCGCTTCTTCGAACAACACCCGTTCGCCGACATCGCCGCAAAACTCCACCTCACCGAGGACGCCGCACGGATGCGCACCACCCGCGCCCTAGAAAAACTCCGCACCCACCTTTCCAGACACGGCATCACCTCCACCGCCACCGCCCTCGGCGCCGCCCTAACCACCCAACCCCTCACCGCCGCCCCCGTCAGCCTCGCCACCACCATCACAACCGGCGCCATAGCCGGTTCCACAACGCTCACCGCGAGCAGCCTCCTCCTTATGACCACCGCCACTAAAACCCTGGTCGCAACCGTCGCCCTGATCACGACCCTTGCAATCGGCACCGCCGTTTATGAATCCCGCCGGGCCGAACAGGCCATCCACTTCCTCGCCGATCTCCAACGAGAACGCGACACCCTCAGTCACCAAACTTCCGACCTCAATTCCCGCCTAGCTGCCAGTAGCGCCGAAATCTCACGCCTCACCTCCCTGCAAAAAGAAACGGTCGCGAAACTCACCGCGGCTTCGGCTCCGAAGCCCGCAAACGTCAATTCTGTCGACGTCAGTTGGTTGAATCCTGCATTCGGCCCTGCTTGGGCTGCGCAACAAAGCGCGGCTCTCGGAATGCGCTACGGACAGCTTTATCGGGAGCTCCAACTAACCCCGGAACAGATCGGCCAATTCGAAAAAATTCAGACTGAGCTGAAACAAGCCCAAGCCGATGTCTGGACTCTCGCAGCCAATCAAGGACTGCCCACTAATGGGCCCGATGTGGCCAGACTCACGATGGAGCCGTATGCTCAAGCGAGAAAAAATCTCGAAGCGTTACTTGGCGGAACAGGCATCACGAAGCTCGATAAATACGAAGCGGGCAACGCAACCCGCGAACTCGTAGCCTCACTCGCCGGTAACGTTTACTATTCTGACACGCCGTTGACGGCCAATCAGGGAACGGCGCTCACCACTATCATTACGAACAACACGGAGACGAAGAAAACTGCGATGAAGGACGAGGGTGCGAATACCATCTATACTGTGCGCAAAGAAACGAACTGGGACTTGGTCACCGCCCAAGCCGCAGGTTTACTATCTCCATCTCAGCTAATCGCCCTAAAGCAGCTCGCGGAACAGAAACGGCTCAACACCGAGCTGCAGAAAATCCTGAGTCCTCCTCCGAAGTAGACTCATCCCCGCCCACCCGCCGAAAACTTCCGCAGATACCTCAGCTCGACGTCCAGCTCGTGCGACAAGGGCGCCGCGATCATTGCAGCGGATTTATTTTTCGCCCCAACCCAAAGATTCCCTGTTCGGTTTTCTCGTCCACGGCGTTAAGAGTCTGTCGCCATGTCCGATGACGCCGAACTCCTCCGCCGCTACGCCGAAACCCGCTCCGAGCCTGCCTTCGCGACCCTCGTCGAGCGCCACCTCGGCCTCGTTTACGCCGCAGCCCTTCGCCGCCTCGAAGGTGATACGCATCGCGCCACCGAGGTTGCCCAGACCGTCTTCATCGCTCTCGCCCGTCAGGCGCCCACGCTGGCTCACCGCCCCGTGCTCGCCAGTTGGCTTCACACGGCAACCCGCCACGCCGCCCTCGACCTCCGCCGCAGCGAGCACCGGCAGCGCACCCGCGATCACCAGTTCCTCGTCACTGGAACCGTGAACGCCCCCGCTCCCTCCGACGCCCCCGCCGATTGGGAAAAACTCCGTCCCCTCCTCGACGCCGCCCTCGACCAGCTCAACGAATCCGACCGCGCCCTCCTGCTCCTCCGCTTCTTCGAGCAACACGCGTTCACCGACATCGGCGCAAAACTCCACCTCACCGAAGACGCCGCCCGGATGCGCACCGCCCGCGCCCTCGAAAAACTCCGCACCCACCTCTCCCGACACGGCATCACTTCCACCGCCACCGCCCTCGGCACTGCTCTCACGACCCAAACCCTCACCGCCGCCCCCGCCGGCCTCGCCACCGCCATCACAGCCGGGGCCCTCGCCGGCACCGCCGCCCTCACCGCTCTCAACCTCACCGTCATGACCACCACCGCCAAAACCCTCCTCACCGCCGCCGCCGTCGCTATCCTCGGCTTAAGCGCCGCGCTTTTCTTCCAATCCCGCCAAGCTCAGGAAACCGCCCTTACTCTCGCTGCCTCACAGCAAACCGCCGACACCCTCCGCGCTGAAAACGCCGCCCTCACCGCGCGTTTCGCCACAGCCAAAGCCATCACCCCACCCAGCGCCATATCGCCCACAACCCCCGCTGCATCGGTCGCACCCACCCCCAACACCAATGCGGGTTACAACTACGGCTTTTGGGCAATCTCTGGCTACGGACCTGCATTCGTCCAGCAGCAGCTTGCCAGTCTCCGGATAAAATATGGAAAGCTTTATCGAGAGCTGAACCTGACGCCGGAAGAGATCGCCGAGTTCGAGAAAGCTCAGACCGAGAAATTTGAAAGCGACGCCGACCTCTATTCCAATGCCGTGACTCAGGGGTTGAATCCGGGATCCCCATCCGTAGCAAAACTCGCGCTCGAAAGTTCTAACACTCTGCAGCGCACCCTCGCCGCCGCCTTGGGCGACGCGCGTTATGCCCAATATCAGCAGTATGAGAAGAATGGCATGGCACGCGGCTATGCACTCGCGGTCGCCAGCTATACCTACGACACCCCGACTCCACTCGCGGCCAGCCAAGGCGCCGCTCTAGAGAAATTCCTGACGGCCAACATCGTGTCCAAAAGCGTGCTCGTGCAGGACGGAAATAAAACGTCAGTTTCGACCCAATATGAGACCGATTGGCCGGCGGTGTTCGCCCAAGCCCAAGGTGTGCTCTCTCCCGTTCAACTCGCCACCCTACAGCAACTCGCCGAGCGAGACCGCACTGCCAGGCAACTCCAGCAGATTCAATTTCCGGTCAAAAAATAGCCGCGACCGCACTCACCCCCGCTCGCCCGCCGTAAACTTCCGCAGATACTTCAGCGCCACCTCGAACTCATGCGGCAACGGCGCCGTGATCGTCAGCGGTTCCTTCGTCGTCGGATGCTTCACCGTCAACGCGCTCGCGTGCAGCGCCAGTCGCGCGATCAGCGGCTTCTCGTCATCGCGCCCCTTGTAACCCCGCTTCAGACCCGAGAGTAGCAGCTTCACCTCGGGGTCGCCGTAAAAAACATCGTTCAACACCGGCGCGCCCGCCGCCGCCAGATGCACACGGATCTGATGCGTGCGCCCCGTGAGCGGCCGACACTCGACCCACGCGAAGCGCCCGAAATTTTCCAGCACGCGAAACTCCGTCACGCTCGCCTTGCCGCCGCGCCCCTTGAAAATCCGCATGCGCCCCGGCTGCCGCTCGTCCTCGCCCAGCGCCTGATCCATCGTGAACTCCGGCGGCAACGCCCCGTCCGGCCCGCGCACCGCCTTCACGACTTTCATCGCGCGTTCCGGCGGCAGCACCACCACCAGCGCGAGATAAGTTTTCAGAACCGTCTTCGACTGAAACTGCCCGCTCAAAAAATCCAGCGCCACCTTCGACTTCGAGCACAGCAGCACCCCGCTGGTATCCGCATCGAGCCGGTGCACGTTCGCCACCCCGTGCCCGTATTTCGCATGGACGAGGCCCATCATGTTCTCGCGTTTTTTATCCCAACGGTCGGGCGCGATCAGCATCCCGCTCGGTTTATCGAACGCGATGAACGTCTCGTCTTCCTGCAAAATCGGCGGCAGCGGCATAGGCCGACTAAGTAGCGCCGACATCCTGCCGGCCATCCGAAACGTTCCCTTCACCCTTGCTCCGCCTCCATAGTGGCTGCGGCATCCTGCCGCAGTTCCTCCCCACCCTCGCCCCTCACCTCCCGCCCCTCGCCCCGCGAGCAACGCGCCTGTCACACCCGCGTTCCGCCCGCGCAACGTTCCGGTGACACCGCCCCTTTCGTTTTGCCAGCGCCCGCCGCCTCGCGCCGTCGTGAAGCCATGCCCGCGCTCACGCTGTCCCCCGCCCTTTCCGTTCTCGCCGCTTTTACGCGCTTCACCCCACCCCAGCCCCTTCACACCTTCCTGCGCACCACCGGTTACAAGCTGCGCCCACCCCACCCGCTTCCTCATCTCGCGGCGCTCACCCGCGCCCAAGATGCCGTCCTCGCCTCCGGTCAGGCCGCGCCCCACCAGCGCGCCACCGTCCTCTCCGAGAAACGCCCCGGTCCCGTGCCCACCATCGTCCTCGGCGGCTTCGTCCCCGACGCCACCGAACAGGTGTTTCTCCTCCGTGGTTTTCTCCTGAAGCACGGCACCGTTTACTACCTCAACTACCCGCGCACCGGTTTCTCCCTCGACCTCATCTGCGCACAACTCGACGACCTCGTCGCGGAACTCAACACCCTCCATGGCCAGCGCCCCGTCGTCTTTGGCGTCAGCTTCGGCGCCGGCCTCATCATCGAATGGCTGCGGCGCGCCCGTCTCACCAGCCGCACACCCGAACTCTCCGGCACGATCCTCATCAGCCCCGTCGCCTGCGCCGCCGACATCGTCGCGCCCGACGAGCCCAAGCCCACCACCCTCATCGGCCGCGCCCTCAAACCTTTCCTCGACGCCGGTCCCTGCGTCGCGCCCGGCGTTATCGAAAAAGCCCGCGTCATCTTCACCAAGATGTTCGAGGCCGGTGCCCAGAACCAAGTCTCGCTCCGCTCCCTCATGTCCGCCGCAGAACTGCGCCACCTCCACGCCCAAGTGATCGGCGCGATCCAAGCCATCGACTTCACCGGTGCCTGCGAACGTCTCTCCGCCCTTCGCGAACTCCCCGCGCTTTCCGTTTGGGGCGACGGACCTCGCCCCCTGAGCCCGTCTCCCGCGCTCATCCTCTATGCCGAGAAGGAGGGTGCCGTGCTTCACGAACGCTCGCCCACCCGCGCGGCTCTGGCCACCACGCTCTCCGCTTTCTTCCCGCGCGGCACCCATCACATCGTCGGCGGTGGCACCAGCCCCGTGCAGCACGCCTCGCTCCTATTGCACTATTTCCAATTCCTGCCGCCCCTCACCACGTTCTATCGCGGGCTAAAAACGCGCAACGTTAAGCTCGCCGCGTAAATACGCTTGCCGCTCCCGTCCCCGCGGCACTGCCTCACCCGCACCGCGTCCCATGCCCGTCTGGCCCAAGAGCTTCATCACCATCGGCGCCGGCCTCCTCACGGCACGCACCGCCCGTCGCCTCCGCCGCGAAAAATCCGCCCTGGGCGAGCAAGATCTCGCGCTCGCCACCCTCACCACCCAATTCGGCCAAACGTCTTTCTGGCCCGCGGCCGGCATCGGCGAGAAACTCGATTACGCCAAGTTCCAGACCGCCACCCCGCTCCGCACCTACGAGGATTTCACGCCCGCCATCAAACGGATGAAACACGGCGAGGCCGACGTGCTCTGGCCGGGCGCGTGCTCCTTCTACGCCGTCTCCTCCGGCACCACCGCCGGCCGGACCAAATTCCTTCCCGTCACCGAGGGCATGCTCGCGCATTTCCGCCAGGCCGGCCTCGACTCCCTCCTCTACTACTCCGCCCGCGTCGGCCACGCCGGCGTTTTCCGCGGTCGCCACCTCTTCCTCGGCGGCAGCACCCAGCTCGCCGCCCTCACCGAAGTCCGCCCCTTCCAAGCCTACACCGGCGACCTGAGCGGCATCACCGCCCTCAATCTTCCGCCTTGGGTCGAAAAACACCTCTATGAACCCGGCCTCGAAATCGCGCAGATCGCCGACTGGCCCGCCAAGATCGCCGCCATCACCGCGCGCACCGCCGGGCTAGATATTTCCCTCCTGGCCGGCATTCCCAGCTGGATCTTGATCCTCGCGGAGGCTCTCCGCAAAAACTCCGTCCGCGGCAAAGCCCGCGCCAGCAATCTCCAGGGCATCTGGCCCAACCTTGAGTGCTTCATCCACGGCGGCGTGCCCATCACACCCTTCGACGACGAACTCCGCGCCGCCCTCGGCCCCGCCGTAAATTTCCACGAAGTTTATCCCGCCTCCGAAGCGTTTATCGCCACCCAGGACTCCGAGGCGCTCGCGGGCCTGCGGCTCATGACGGGCGTCGGCATTTTCTACGAATTTCTCCCGATGGCCGATTTCGACGAAACCAAGCTCCCCTCGCTGGTTCGCAAAGCCGTCCCGCTTGCCGGGGTGAAAACTGGCGTGGACTACGCCATCCTCCTCACCACGCCCGCCGGCCTCGCCCGCTACGTCATCGGCGATATCGTTCGATTCATCTCCACCGAGCCGCCCCGCCTGGTTTACGTCGGCCGCACCAAGCTCCAGCTCAGCGCCTTTGGCGAACACGTCATCGAGAAGGAACTCACCGATGCGCTCACCGCCGTCTGCCGTCGCCACAACTGGAGCATCGTCAACTTCCACGTCGCCCCGATTTTTGCGAATTCCAGCACCGGCCAGAACCGCGGCCGCCACGAGTGGTGGATCGAACTCAAGCCCGGCACCACCTCCACCCCCGTCGGCCCCCAACTCGCCGCCGAACTGGACGTCGAACTCCAGCGCCTCAACGAGGACTACGAGGCCAAACGCCTCGGCGGCGGCCTGGATATCCCATTCGTCCGCCTCGTCATGCCCGGCGTCTTCGAGCACTGGCTGCGTTTCCGGGGCAAGTGGGGCGGCCAGCACAAGACCCCGCGCTGCCGCAGCGACCGCCTCATCGCCGACGAACTTGCGAAGGTCACCCACTTCGCGAACGACTAGAGCATATTCTATTTATATAGACACAAACAGGGATTTGAACAGAAAAGACGGGCATGAGGAACCGAGCATGAGGCCCTTGAGCGAGGATTTGCGGCGGCGGATCGTGGCCGCGCGGAAAAAAGGGGAGGGCGAGAGCGAGGTCTGCCGGCGCTTCGGGGTGAGCCGCAGCAGCGTGGCGCGGTTTTGGCAGCAGCAGCAGAGCCGC
>JACMRG010000342.1 GCA_014376585.1 Opitutaceae bacterium
CCGCCGAAGCCGAAGCTGTTCGCGAGCGCGAAATCGACCCGTTTCGTCACGGCCGTGTTCGGCGTGAAGTTGAGGCCAAGCGCGCCGCACGCCGGATCGATGTTCTCCAGGTTGATCGTCGGCGGAATTACGCCGCGGTGCACGGCAAGCACTGCCGCCAGCGCACCGAGCGCGCCCGCGCCGCCGAGCAAGTGACCCGTCATGGATTTCACGCCGCTCACGTGGAGCGTCGCCTTCGCCTCGGCAAACACCGCCGCGATCGCCGCCGCTTCTTCACCGTCGCCACCCGGCGTAGAGGTCGCGTGCGCCGAGACATAATCAACCTTCGACGGCGCCACGCCCGCATCCGCGAGCGCCTGCACCATCGCCCGGCGTGACCCCTCGGCTTCGGGCGCGAGCGACGAGAGATGATATGCATCACCCGACGCCGCGTAGCCGCTCAGCTCCGCATAAATCCGCGCGCCGCGCGCCTTCGCGTGCTCATATTCTTCGAGCACAAACGCCACCGCGCCTTCGCCGATCACAAATCCATCGCGGTCCGTATCATAGGGCCGTGACGCTTTTTCCGGCGCATCGTTGCGCGTAGAAAGCGCGCGCATCTGCGCAAACGCGCCCACCGACAACGGGCTGATCGCCGCCTCGGAACCGCCCGCGACCATCACATCGGCCTCGCCGCGCTGGATCACGCGCAGCGACTCGCCGAGCGAGTGACCGCTCGTCGCGCACGCCGCCGTATTGCTCATGTTGGGCCCGCGCGCATCGAGCAGTATCGCCAGTTGCCCTGACAAAATATTGGGCGCCACTTGGAGAATGAAGAACGGCGAGATCTTGCGAAAACCGCCCGTCTTCCACGTGTCATGCATGGCCTCGATCTCCGGCAGTCCGCCGAGCCCCACGCCCATGTTGATGGCCAGCCGCTCCGGCTTCAGCGTCGCGCGAACGGCATCGAGTCCCGAGTCCACATAGGCCTCGAGCCCCGCGCCGAGCCCGAGATGCGTGAAGCGCCCGAGCTTCTTCACTTCCTTCGGCGTGAGCGCCGCCGTCACCGGCTCACCGCCCGCCCCGCGCGGAAACACCGGCGTCGCGATCGGGTTCGTGGGATCGTAGTCCTTCACCTCGCCCGCGATCTGGGCCGTGCACAGCGTCGCGTCGAAGCGCGTGATCTTGCCGATGCCGCTGCGGCCCGCGACGAGCGCGTCCCAAGTGGCCGCGACCGAGTTTCCGACCGGCGTCACCGCGCCCAGTCCCGTGATTACCACCCGACGACGATTACTCTGTGTTGTGTTCATATGAAAAATTCCCGCCATTCCCGTCATTGCGAGGAGCGCAGCGACGCGGCAATCCAGCTCGTTTCCCCCAGCGCGCTTCGCGCCCACCCTGTCTCAAAATCCCTGCCGCCCCGCACGCCACCCGCACCGTTTTTCAAACCGGCCTTCATCAGCAAAATTCCTCGCGTAACATCCGCCGCGCCGATCCCAGCAATGCTTCGCTCCGCTCCGGCGTATCCGCCGCCCGCGCAAACAGCAGCGCGCCCACCAGCGAACTCATCAGATGCGTCACGAGATCACGGTTTTTTCCTTCATCGCGCGCCAGTTTTAGCGCCCCACACAGCCGGTCCAGATGCCGGGCGAAGCCCCGCGCATAGCCCGCGCGCCCCGTCCCATCCAGCCGCGCCATGTCCGCGCCCACCGCGACCACGAGACACCCCGAGCCGCGATTGTCCCGATGGCGCGCCGAGAGATAACTATCGATCAACAACCGCGCGCGCTTCGCCGCCGTCGGCAACGCCGCAATCCGATCCAAATTCGTCACTGCCGCGTCAAACGCATCCGCGCAGGCCTCAGCCACGAGCTCCGCCTTGTCGTTAAAGTGCGCATAGAAGCCGCCGTGCGTGAGCCCCGCCCGCCGCATCACTTCGTCCACGCCCGTGTTTTCAACCCCGCGCTCCCGAAACGCCGCACTCGCCGCCGCGACGATGCGGCGCCGCGTGACCAGCTTGTGATTCGGTGGGTAACGCATGGAACAAAGGAACCCTCCAACCATTGACATGACGCTCGTCATATCAACTGCAAAATCCGCCCGGCCGCGGCTTTGACATCCTCCCGACGCCGGGCTTGATTCACGACCCTTTGAATCCGCAGCAGCTCCATCCTTACTGGCGCATGGAATACATCGAGGCGCCGCGCTATCCCGCCGCCCTCAAGCGCCCGTTCACGGAGCTGCCCGCCCTCGGCGACGACCGCACCGCCCTCATCGTCCACCGCTCCCCGCTCTCCTACCTTATCCTCAACCGCTTTCCCTACAACCCGGGCCACGTCCTCGCCGTCCCCTTCCGCGAGGTCAACGACCTCCTTGAGCTCACATCCACCGAACGCGCCGACCTTATGGAGGAGATCGTCTTCGGCCAAAAGCTCCTCAACGTCGTCCTCAAACCCGACGGCATCAATGTCGGCTTCAACCTCGGCTCCGCCGCCGGCGGCAGCATCGCCCACCTCCACGGCCACCTTGTCCCCCGCTGGGCCGGCGACAACAACTTCATGCCCGTCCTCGGCCAGACGCGCATCCTCCCGCAATCCCTCGAAGCGATGTGGGACCGCCTCGCCGCCGCCGTTCCCACCGTTCAGTGATCTTTCTCTTTCTCCCCAATCTTTCTGTTTCTCTTTCTCGCCCTCGTCTCGTCTCCGTTCCTGATTCCCCGATTTCCAGATAAAAAATCCGTCCGCCTCCCTCCTTCCGAGATTGCACTCCAAGACCCTCCATTTCCCCAGCGCCCGCCATTTGAGCGCGCTCTACGCCGGCTCCGACCAGAACCTCACCGCCGCCGAGCTCGCCCTCGGCGTCCGCCTCATCGCGCGCGAAGACTGGCTCAAAATCGAACCCGCTACCGACAACCCGAACCCCGAAACCCCAAACCCGAAAACTTCTTCCGCCGCCGAAGCCGTCGCCCTCGCCGCCGATTTTTTCAACTTCCTTCACGCCGCCCGCGGCCAGGGCCTCGCCATCCGCACGCCCGACTTTCTCCGCATCTTGGAATCGTTCGCCCGGGGCGAAGGCGCCACGCTCCGCGCCCTTTACGACGCTCCGCTCGTCATCGCCACCAATCGCAAAACCATCGTCCCCAAAACCCTCGGCCAAAAACTCTACCTCCAGTCGATCCTCAAGAACCCCGTGGTCTTCGGCATCGGCCCCGCCGGCACCGGCAAGACCTACCTCGCGATGGCCGCCGCCGTCTCCGCGCTCCTGAAAAACGAGGTCCAGCGCATCATCCTCACGCGCCCCGCCGTCGAAGCGGGCGAAGCCCTCGGCTTCCTCCCCGGCGATCTTGAGGAAAAAATCCTCCCCTACCTGCGTCCGCTCTACGACGCGCTGCACGACATGCTCGACGCGGCCGACGTCACCCGCCTCACCGAGAAAGGCGTCATCGAAATCGCCCCGCTCGCCTACATGCGCGGCCGCACCCTTTCGAATGCCTTCATCGTCCTCGACGAAGCGCAGAATACCACGCCCGAGCAGATGATGATGTTCCTCACGCGCCTCGGCGAAGAATCGCGCATGGTCGTCACCGGCGACATCACGCAGATCGACCTTCCCCGCTCCAAACAAAGCGGCCTCCTCGAAGTCCGCCGCATCCTCGAAAACATCCCCGGCATCGAGTTCCACACCTTCAGCGGCAGCGACGTCGTCCGCCACCCGTTGGTCCTGAAAATCATCGAAGCCTACGAATTCTACCGCAACCCCATCGGCACCGAAGACAGCCCGCCGGAGAAACGCTGATCAACCATCGGCATCCGTCTCCGCCCGATCAAAAATCGAGAACCCAAAAATCGAAAATCCCGACCCTCATGTCCGTTAAAAACCAGTGGAAACTCCTCGTCGGCGGCCTCAGTGCCCGTCGGCCCTCCACGTCGCCCGCACACTCGGCCGCGCGTGAGTTTCTTGAGCGCAGCCGCCTCGTCGCCGCCCTCATCTTCATCGTCACGGTCGTCGCCATCGTGCTCATCAGCTCGGCTGGGATGACCTCCCTCCGCCTCCCGGTTTTGCCGGGCCAGACCGCCACCGTTCGTGTCGCCGCCGCCGCTCCCTTCACCTACGTCAGCGACGAGAAAACCGCCGCCGCCCGCGAGCAATTCCTCAACCGCGTCCCGCCCATCTACCGACTTGAGTTCGCCGCCCTGCGCGAGTTTGAAGCCGCCGCGAGGGACCTGCTCACCCGCCTCGCGCAATTCGAGGCCACCCACCCGCCCGGCGCCCCGCTGTTCACCAGTCCTCGCTCCGAACTTGCCCAACTCTCCGCCGCCTTCAACGCCCGCGGCGACAACCACACCAGTGTCGAGGACCTCGCCGCCCTCCTCGCCGCCGGTGACGCCAGAACTCGCGCCGCCATCTTCGACACCGGTCTCTCCGTCCTCCGTGAACTCCACGCTGAGGGCATTCACGACGCCGCCCTCGGCAACTCCGTCCTCGGCGGCGTCACCGTTTTCCAGATCGCCACGCCCGGCAACGTCCCCGCCCCCCGCCCGGTTCACTCCCTCGAAGACGCGCTCACCATTCTTCGCGTGAGTCTTGCCACCGAGGGCGTGCCCCGTCCTTCCGCGCAGGCGCTCTTCCGTTTCTTCCGCAACGGCGTCACCGCCAACGTCGTCTTCGACCGCGTCGCGACTCAGCGCCGTGAGGCCGAGGCCGCGCGCGCCCTGCAGCCCGTCAGTGTCAACGTCACGCGCGGCCAGACGATCATCGAGGCCGGCGAACGCGTCACCCCCGAGCAATACGAGATGTTCGCCGCCCACCGCCGCTATCTGATGGAGCACGGCGATGCCGAGCTCAACGAGGGCCTCGCGCTCTTCGGCCGCGTCCTCCTCGTGCTCGCGATGGTCCTCGCCTCCATCATCTATATCCGCCTCGAAGACCCCGAAACGCTCCGCAGCAATGTCCGCCTCGGTCTCCTCGCCCTCGTCGTCATTCTCAATCTCGCCCTCGTCCGCATCGTCTATGCCCTCGGCGGAGCCGAGTTCTTCGTGCGCGATGGCTCCTGGGCCTCTACCCTCCCCTACGTCGCGCCCACCGCCTTCGCCCCGCTCATCGTCGCCATTCTCATCGACGCCGGCTCCGCCATCTTCATGGCGCTGCTCATCTCCATTTTCACCGGCGTCATCTACGGCAACCGCCTCGACCTCCTCGTCCTCACCTTCCTCGCCTCGCTCGTCGCGATCTATTTCGCCCGCGACGCCCGCCGCCGCGGTCGCGTCGTCCGCTCCGCCGCCGCCGGTGGCCTCACCGTCGCCGCCTTCGCCGCGCTCATCGCCTTCGCCGACCAAACGCCCCTCGACACCCTCGCCCGCCAGATGGCCGCCGGCGTCCTCACCGGCCTCTTCACCGGCGTCGCCGTCGTCGGCCTGCTCCCCGTCCTCGAATCCCTGTTCAAGCGCACCACGGATATCACGCTGCTCGAACTCACCGACTACAATCACCCGCTCCTCCGCCGCATGCAGCTTGAGGCGCCCGGCACCTATCACCACTCCCTCGTCGTCGCCCAACTCGCCGAAAACGCCTCCAACGCCATCGGCGCCAACCCGCTCCTCGCCCGCGTGTGCGCCCTTTTCCACGACATCGGCAAAACCGCCCATCCGTCCTACTTCACCGAAAACCAGCGCGACGGCCACAACCCCCACGGCGATCATACCCCCGCCGACTCCGCTCAGATCATCAAGCGCCACGTCTCCGACGGCGTCGAACTCGCCGCCCGCCACCGCCTCCCCCGCGCGGTGATCGACGTCATCAGCCAGCACCACGGCACCACCCTCGTCCGCTATTTTTACGAGCAAGCCGTCACGCTTTCAAAAGCGCCCTTCGCGCTCATTCCGCCCCGATCCCAAACGGACAATCTTGAATCGAAAAACCCATCCGTCCCCGACGCGCCTTTCCGCTACGACGGCCCCCGTCCCCAGTTTAAAGAAAGCGCCGTCATCTCGCTCGCCGATGGTGTCGAAGCGGCCTCGCGTTCCCTCCGCTCAGCCGACGCCGCGCAACTCACCGCCCTTATCGACAAAATCGTCCTCGACCGCATCGCGGAGAAACAACTCGACGAAGCCCCCCTCACCTTCGAGGACATCGCGCGCATCAAAAACAGCTTTCAATTCACCCTGCTGAATATGCTTCACGCCCGCGTAGCCTATCCCGCGATCGAGTCCCCCGCCCGCATTCAGAAATCAGATGTCAGCTAAACGCGCCTCACGACCGCGCCCCGCCTCCGCGCCCGCGCGCCCCGTCACGATTGCCAGTCACTTCCCACGCCTCCGCCTCGACCGCCGTGCGCTCACCCGGGCCATCCACGCTCTCGACGCCGAATTCTCGAAATCAAAACCAGGCGCCGTTTCAAAATCGAAAATCGAAAATCGAAGACCGAAAACCCTGTCCTGCCCCCCCGGCGAATTATCCCTCGTCTTCCTCTCGGACCCCGCCCTCGCCCAGCTTCACGCCACCTTCCTCGCCGATTCTTCCATGACCGACGTGATCACCTTCGAAGGCGATCCCGCGCTCGGCGTCGCCGGTGAAATCTGCGTCTCCGTGGACACGGCCGCCGCTTACGCGAAGCGGCATCGCCGCGACTTCGCCACCGAACTCCTCCTTTACGTTGTTCACGGCTGGCTGCACCTCGCCGGCTACGACGACCTCCAGCCCGCCAAGAAACGCTTTATGCGCCGCGCCGAAGCCCGCGCGCTTCGCCTCCTCGGCCCCCTGCAACTCTTCCGCCTTCGCCCGCGCTGAGCGTTCGAAATCATCGGCGAGGTGGCCTTATCCCGCGTTTCTCTCCGCGTTCAATTCGGCGCGCTTCTTCCGCCCGCGCCGCGATCCGGCCGCGTTTTTCCGTGCATCACCGGCACGCGCCCAGCTAACTCTCGCCCGTATGTCCGCCCCGCCCGCCCTGCCAGCCGTCCTCCCGGTCGAGTCCCGCCTCGTCGCCTTTCGCAATGCCTTTATCTCCGGCGCCCTGCTGCTTGCCCCGCTGATCGTTACCGTCTGGGCCTTCACCAAAATCGTCGATCTCGTCGGCGGAACGTTTCGTCCCGTTTTCTTTTTCTTCGTCCCGGAGACGTTCCGCGACCGGCCCAGCCTCACCATCCTCTGGGACATTCTCGCGACGCTCATCGTCGTCATCTTGGTCACCGGCCTCGGCTACGTCTCCCGCTACGTCTTCGGCAAATATTTCGTCAGCATCGGCGAACGCTTCATGCTGAGCATCCCCGGCGTCAGCGCCGTTTACAACACGGTCAAACAGATCGTGGACACCTTCGGCACCCAGAACCGCAATCTCTTCAACCAAGTCGTCCTCGTCCAATTTCCCCGCCCCGGCTCGTGGGCCATCGGCTTCCTCACGAGCAAAACCCAGGGCGAGGCGCAGGCTAAAACCGACGACGAAGTCTGGACCGTCTTCGTCCCCACCTCGCCCAATCCCACGAGTGGATTTCTCCTCCTTCTGCCCAAACGCGAAATTGTCGAACTCGAGATGAGCGTCGGTGAAGGCATGAAAATGGTCATCTCCGGCGGCGCCGTCGTCCCGCCCTGGCCCGCCGTAAAAACCTCCGCCCTCGCGAAGTAGCCCGCGTTCCGTCGATAGCGCCGGGACCTCCGGGCCCGGCGTGATCGCCCAATCAAAAATCGAAAATCGAAAATTTCGCCATGCCCGGCCGCCTGCTCCAAACCGACGCCTTCATCCTATCGAAGCGTCCTCCGGCCGACTCGTTCCAGACCTTCACCCTCTTCTCCGCTGAGCACGGCGCGCTCCTCGCGCTCCAACGCCTCCCGAAGAAAAACGCCGCCCATCACCTCGCCCTCGATCTCTTCGACGAAGTCGCCCTCTCGCTCGAATCCTCCAATCAGGGTTCCACCTGGTTCATCAAGGAAGTCCGCCTCCTTGCCCGCCCTGCCGGCATCGGTCGCAGCTACGCGATCCTCAGTCTCGCATCCACTTTCACCGCGATCATTGCCCGCAACCCCGTCCACGAAGATAGCCGGGCGGCCGTCGCCACACTCCTCCGCACCGCCCTCGCCGCCTTCGCCACCTCCACGCGCCCCGACATCGTCTTCTTCAAAAGCCTCTACTGTTTCGCCCGCGACGAAGGCTACCCGGTCAAACAACAATGGTTCACCACGTTGAACAACCCCGACCAACATCTCGCGGTCGAACTCCTCAACACCCCGCTCGCCGCGCAGACCGCCGCCCCGGAAGACACCACTCGCCTCACGCGTCAGCTCGAAGCCTACCTCCGCAGTCACACGGATATCCTGCTCGACTGAGCCCGACATTCTTTCGCCACTCCTCTCGCACTTTCGCTTTTCCTTCCGTGCATTCCCGTGTTCCGTGAGCCCTCCATGGAATACTCCCTCGACGCCCGCACCGCTCGCCTGAGCGTCGGCGAGTTTTCCGACTTCACCCTCGGCCCCCGCGATAGCTCCGGCGGCCAACAAGGCATCTGGCGCGCGCAGCTCGGCACCTACTGGCACCAGCAACTCCGCGCCCAAGCCACCGCCGAGCACGCCGCCGCCGCCGAGTTCGAAATCACCATCGAAGGCCGCGTCTTCCACCGCGGCTGGACCCTCACGCTCAACGGCCGCATCGACCAACTCCTCCGCCTCCCCTCGCCCTTTTCTCACGTATTACGTGACAATGCCCCCGTCGCGCTGCCGGCGAAAATCCTTGTTCTCCGCGAAATCAAAACCGTCACCTGCCCGCTCCCCGCCGACGAAACCGAACTCCGCCGCGACTACCCCAGTTACTTCACGCAACTCGCCACCTACGTCGCGCTCGCCCGCCTCGGCGCCCTCGGCCTCCCGAACTCTCCACCCCCGACCCTGAGCTCCCAACTCATCTTCGTCGAAGCCGGCTCCGGCCTTGCCCAAACCCTCGCGCTCACCCCCGCCGACGAAAATCTCTTCCGCGTCAAACTCGAGCGCATCGTCGAGTTCCTCGACCTCCGCCTCCGCGCCCGCGAACGCCTCCGCCACCTCAGCTACCGCCCCGCCTTCGCGACCCCGCGCCCCGGCCAGGAAACCACCGCTGCCGAGCTCACCACCGCCTTTGATCGCCACCCCGCGATCCTCTTCGAAGCGCCCACCGGTTTCGGCAAGACCGGCGTCCTCCTCGAATTCGCCCTCGGCCAGCTCCGCTCCGGCCACTTCGACCGCGCCCTCTACCTCACCAGTAAGTCCACCGGCCAACTCCAAGTCGTCCGCACGCTCACCGCGATGACGTCCGGCGCTCCGGTCTCTCAACTCTCAACCCTCAGCTCTCGGCCCACCGCCACGTCCGTGACGGCCTGGCACGTCCGCAACAAATCCGAGCACTGCGTTAACCACGTCTATCACTGTCACCGCGATTCCTGCGCCTACCTCGCCGACCTCGAAACCCGTTGGGCCTCCAGCGGCCTTTCCCGTTTTTATCTCCTCGATGACCAAGCCCGCGATCTCCCCACCCTCCGCGCCGCCGGCCAGGCCGCCCGCATCTGCCCCTACGAGATCACCCGCGCCGCCCTCGCCTTCAACGACGTCTGGATCGGCGACTACAACTACGTCTTCGCCCCCACCAACCGCACGCTCTTCTACAACCAGCCCGGCTTCGATCCCGCGCGCACCCTCCTCCTCATTGACGAGGCGCACAACCTCCCCGCCCGTGTCGCCGACGCCCACTCGCATCACGCCAACGCCGCCGACGCCCGCGCCCTCCTCACCGAGCTCGACCATCTCCACGCCCCCAAAAATCTCCTCCGCGCGTGGGAAAGCTGGACCCTCCTCCTCTCCGCCCTCCCCGCCGCCGACTCCCTCGATCCCGCCCTCGAAGCCGACGTCGCCGACACTCTCTCCCTGATCGCCACCGCCCTCGCCCACGAACCCATCGACTCCGCCGCCCTCGGCCAACCCCTCGCGGAAATCCTCTGGTCCACCCCCCAACTCTCCGCGTGGCTCGCCAACCCGCTCCTCAAAAAACTCCTCTGGTCCCCGCGCCCCGCCGAACTTTCTTTCACCTGTATCGACGCCGCCGACGCCATTGGTGAAACCCTCCGCGCCTACGGCGGCATCGTCCTCGCCAGCGCCACCCTCAGCCCCACCCCCGAGTTCGCCACCGCCGTCGGCTTTCCGCCGTCCATCCTTCAGCCTTCAGTTTCGATCTCTCAGCTCTCAGCTCTAGGCTCTCAGCCCACCGCCCTATCCCTGGTCACCGCCCACACCCCTTGGCGCGCCGACGCCTACGATCTCGCCTACGATCTCCGCGTGGACACCTCCTTCCGCGAACGCACCCGACACCACGCCACCACCGCCGCCACCATCGCCGCCCTCCACGCCGCCGCGTATTCCTCCTCTCAACTTTCAACGCTCAACCCTCAACTCGGAAAAAACCCCCCGACGCCCTGCGTCGCGGTGTTTTTCCCGTCTTACGCCTACGCCGAGACCATCGCCCGCGAGATCGACCGCGATCACCCCGGCGTCCGCGTCGCCCTTCAACCCCGCCTCACCGACCTCGCCGCCCAGACCGCCTGGGTTGAGGAATCCCTCGCACTCACCGATGCGCTCTTCCTCGTGCTCGGCTCCAGCTTTGCCGAAAGCATCGACCTCCTCGGTGGCCGCGTGACGCACGCGATGGTCGTCGGCCCCGCCCTCCCCGAAGTAAACGCCGTTCAACGCGCCCGCGTCGCCGAATTCTCCAACCTCGGCCGCGAAGCCGCCTTCCGCCGTGTCTATCAAATTCCGGGCATGGCCAAAGTGAACCAAGCTCTCGGCCGCCTCGTGCGCGCCCCCGGCCAGCGCGCCCGCGTCCTCCTCCACTGCCGCCGCTTCGCCGAAATCACCTACGCCCAACTCCTCGCTTCCGATTATCAATTCGGCCAAAACCTCCTCGACGACCTCGACCTCGCCGCTTGGCTCGCCCGGTCCCCGTAGGAGCAAATTTATTTGCGACCCGCGCCCATTCGCGTAACCCAGACGCACCCCCGTCGTCACGTCCTACACCCCATTCTCCCCATGCTCCCCCCCCTCCGCCCTCTACAGCGCACTTCCCTCGCCCCCCTGCGTCCGCTCCTCATCGACCTCACCCTCACTCTGCTCGCCGCCCTCACCCTCGTCATTCTTCCCTCCGCCCACGCCCAAGCCGGCGGTAACTTCGTCAACGTTCCCGGCTTCGGCCGTGTCACCGTCAACCCCGACGGCACCATCACCCTCCCCGGCGGCGGCACCGCTGTTCTCAATCCCAACGGCACCGTCACCCTCCCCGGCGGCCAAGTCATCACCCTTCCCGCTACCCCCGGCGGCGGCAATCCCGGCGCCCCCGGCGCCCCCGCCGCCACCGACCCCCGCATGGTCGTCGCCACCGGTATCCTCACCGGCGACGAAGCCTCCGCCGCCATCATCATTC
>JACMRG010000343.1 GCA_014376585.1 Opitutaceae bacterium
ATCCACCTCCTCCATCTGTGTGAGGATGTAGTTACAGGTGCCGTTGAGGATGCCGTAAATCCGGGTGAAACGATTCGCGACGAGACCCTCGCGCAGCGCCTTGATGAGCGGGATGCCGCCGGCGACGCTCGCCTCGAAAAAGAAATGGCCACCGTGCTTCCGCGCCGTCGCGAAGATTTCCTCACCGTGCGCACAGATCAGCGCCTTGTTGGCGGAGATGACAATCGCACCGCGCGACAGTGCCGCGAGCGTCACCTCGCGGGCAAGCCCGGTGCCGCCCATGAGTTCGCAGACGATGTCGATCTTCGGGTCGGTCGCGATCGCCATGGGATCGTCGGTGAGCTTCGACGCCGCGATCTTAACGGCGCGCTTTTTCTTGAGGTCGCGGACCGCCGCGCGGGCGAGCACGAGCTTCGCGCCGAGCCGCGCTTCCAGCGTTTCGCGGGCGCGCTCCAGATGTTTCCACACGCCCTGACCGACGGTGCCGAAACCGCAGAGGCCGATGTTGATGGTCGGGTGCGAATTCATGGCGTGGGAGTCGGCTTTTTCACGAAACGATTTTCCGAGCCGTTCATCAGCCGCGTGATGTTGGCACGATGGCGGATGACCACGAAGAGTGCGGCCACAAAGGCAAAGATGAGCAAGGGCGTGGGCTGCCGCAGCACGAGCACCGTGATGGGCAACGCGATCGCCGCGAGGATCGAGGCGAGCGAAACGTAGCGGCTGGAATAAAACGTCACCACCCACACGATCGCGGCGATCAATGTCCCCAGCGGCATCAGCACCAGACAGCCACCGGCGGCAGTCGCAACGCCCTTGCCGCCGCGAAATTTCGTGAAGCACGAGAAGCTATGTCCGAGCAGTGCGCCCACGAGTCCGGCCATCCCAAAGCCGATCCAATCGGCACCGACGTAGTGCCCGTTGAACACCGTGAACGGTGCATCGAACTCAAGGTTCAACTTGGAATCGCGAGCCCCGAAGGCCCACGAAGCCGCCAGCGCGCCCTTGAGCGCATCGAGGGCGAACACGAGGTTGCCGGGACCGGCCCCGAGCACGCGACGCACGTTCGTGGCCCCGGGATTCTTGCTGCCGACTTCAAAAATATTCACGCCCTTGGCGCGCGCGACGACGTAACCGAAGGGCAGCGAGCCCAACAGATAGCCGAGGAGAGCGATGACGACGAGGACGGCGAACACGACGGGGATTGCGATAACGCCGCGCGGGTTAGAGCTGGACGAACTTCGCGAGCTTGATGGCCGCGTGGGCTTTCAGCTCGGCGCGGGCGGTGGCGCTCGGCTCGCTATCGAGATTGATCACCATCAACGCGGTCTCGCCCGCCCGCTGGCGGCTGAGCGACATGTTGGCGATGTTGACCTTGTCCTTGCCGAGAAGCGTGCCGACGTAGCCGATCATGCCGGGCGCGTCGTCGTTCTCGATGATGAGGAGCTTGCCGGTGGCGGCGACTTCGACGTCGCGGCCGTTGAGTGCGACGATGCGCGGGCTGCTGGCCTTCATGAGCAAGGTGCCGGCGGCGCTGCGGCTCGAACCGTCGGCGGCAACCGCTTCGACGAGCATCAACTCGGTGTAATCCGAGTCATCGGTGGACTTAATGACTTCGCAACGCAGGCCGAGGCGCTCAAGCATGATGGGCGCGTTGACGACGTTCACGCCGTCGCCGCTGATGCGTTTGAGATAACCGCGCTGAATGGCGCGGGTGATGGGGTTGGCGTCGAGATCGACGATTTTGCCGTAATAGGTGATGCGGAGCTTCGCGACCGCCGCGGGCGCGAGTTGCTGGACGAGCGTGCCGAGCTTGGCGCCGAGATCGAGGTAGGGCCCGAGGATTTTCGCCGTGGCGGCGTCAACCGAGGGAAGATTCACGGCGTTGCGCACGGCGCCGTTAAGAAGCACGTCAGCAATTTGCTCGGCGACCTCGATGCCCACTGCTTCCTGCGCCTCGCTGGTCGAGGCGCCGAGGTGCGGCGTGAGGGTGACGTTGGGGAGAATGCGGAGTTCGCTGTCATGCGCGAGCGGCTCCTCCTCGAACACGTCGAGACCGGCGGCGGCAACCTGGCCCGATTTCAGCGCGGCCACGAGTGCCGCTTCTTTGATGATACCGCCGCGGGCGCAGTTAAAAATCCGGAGACCTTTCTTCGCCTTCGCGAAGGCCGCCTCGTCGATCATGTATTTCGTATCGTCCGTCAGCGGCATATGCACCGTGATATAGTCGGATTGCGCGAGCAGTTCGTCGAGCGAGACACCCTCGATCTGCATGGCCTTGGCGCGGCTGGGCGCGAGGTAGGGATCGTAGGCGAGCACGCGCATGCCGAAGGCTTGGGCGCGTTTCGCGACTTCCCCGCCGATGCGGCCGACGCCGACAATGCCGAGCGTCTTCTTGAAAAGTTCGATGCCTGAAAAATTCTTCCGGTCCCACTGGCCGGCCTTCATCGAGGCCGCGGCCTGCGGCACCGGGCGGGCTCCGCAAAGGATATGGGTGAACGTCAGCTCGGCCGTCGCGATGGTGTTGCCCGAGGGCGTATTCATGACGATCACGCCCCGCTCGGTGGCGGCTTCGACATCGACATTGTCCACGCCCACGCCCGCACGACCCACGACCTTCAAAAGGGGCGCGGCGGCGAACACGGCTGCGGTGATTCTCGTCTCCGAGCGCACCGCGATCGCGTGCACGTCTTTTACCAGTTCCAACACCTTTTCAGGAGGGGAACCGTAGGCCTCGATGACTTCCAAGCCCGGCTGCGCGCGCAGGTAGGCAACTCCCTTGGGTGAGATCTTGTCGGCGACGAGGACTTTCATAGTGGGCAAAGGTCCTCCGAGGGAAATCCCCCCGCTCCACCCTAGCAAGGAAAAGGTTCGCAATATGACGGACACCGGCGCCCGACGCGGGCGTGAAACCTGCAAACCATTTTCCTCCGAATCTCTTCCGCCATTTACACGTCTTCCCTCCTCCCGTGTCATCTTTCGCTCACGCCCATCCTTCCATGTCCTTCTCCGTTTCGCGTTCCCGCCTCCATTTCATCGGCACTTCCCTACCGGCACTCATTCTCCTCCTCGCGCTTACCGGCTGTGGCGAAAAGGCGAAACCTGCCGCCGGCCGTGGCACCGGCGCCCCCGCTCCCGTCATCGTCGGCAAGGTCCAGCGCAAGGTCGTTCCCCTCACCCTCGATGCCATCGGCGCCGTCGAGCCCAGCCGCACCGCCTCCGTGCGTTCCCAAGTCACCGGCACGCTGGTGAAAATCAACTTCAAGGAAGGCCAGGACGTCCGCGAGGGCGACATCCTCTTCGAAATCGATCCGCGTCCGTTCCAGAACAGCCTGCGCTCCGCCGAAGCCGACCTCCAGCGCATCAAGGTCCAACTCGGCACTGCCCAGGCCCAGGTTGACCGCTATCGCACGCTTAGCGAGGGCGCCCTCGTTTCCCAAGAGCAGTTTCAAGCCATTTCCGACTCCGCCCGCGCCCTCCAGTCCCAGCAGCTCGCCAGCGAGTCCGCCGCCGCCAACGCCCGCCTCCAGCTCGACTATTGCACGATCCGTTCTCCGCTCGCCGGACGCACCGGCAACGTCGCCGTGCACGAGGGCGACCTCGTCCGCGTCAACGACGCCGGTGGCCAGCTCGTCACCGTTCACCAGATCAGCCCGATCAACGTCACCTTCGCCGTGCCCCAGCAATACTTCGGTTCCCTCGTGCGTTATCGCGCGGAGGGCGCCCTGAAAATCAAGGTCATCCCGCCCGGGACCGACGAGCGCGCCGAAGACGGCGAACTCACGTTCATGGACAACACGGTCGATGTCTCGACCGGCACGTTGAAACTCAAGGGCACGTTCCCCAACACCCAACAACGCCTCTGGCCCGGGCAATTCGCCACCGTCACCGTCACCCTGGCCGCGCCGGAAGTCATGACCGTGGCCAGCAGCGCCCTCCAGACCTCCCAAGCCGGCCAACACATCTACATCGTCAAGGCCGACCAGACCGCCGAACTCCGCCCCGTCGTCGTCGAGCGGCTCGCCGGTCCGGTCGCGGTCATCGCCAAGGGCGTCGCCGAAGGTGAGACCGTCGTCATCGACGGCCAGATCCGCGTCATTCCAGGTCGGCCGGTGGAAATCAAATCTCCCGACGGCGGCGCCAAATCCGGCAAAGGCAAAAAAGGCGGCGGCGAAAAAGTCCCCGGTAAAGATGCCAATCCCGATGCCAACCCAGCGAAGGCGAAGAAAGCACCATGAACATCCCGGAACAATTTATCCGCCGCCCCGTGATGACCACGCTCGTCACGGCCGCCATCACCCTCTTCGGCTGGATGGCCTACGAGCGCCTCCCCGTCAGCGATCTGCCCAACGTCGATTTCCCCACCATCTCGGTTTCCGCCAGCCTGCCGGGCGCCAGCCCCGAGACCATGGCCGCCGCCGTCGCGACGCCGCTTGAGCAGCAGTTCTCCAGCATCGCCGGCATCGAATCGATGTCATCGACGAGCTCCCTCGGGAACACCTCGATCACGATGCAGTTCAACTTGGACCGCAACATTGACGGCGCCGCCCAGGACGTCCAGTCCGCCATCGCGGCCGTGCAACGCCGCCTCCCGCGGGACATGCCCAATCCCCCGTCGTTTCGAAAATCCAATCCCAGCGACGACTCCATTTTGCTCATCGCCCTCTCCTCGAAGACGCTCGCACTTTCCGAGGTCAACGAGTTCGCCGAGACCGTCCTCGCCCAGCGCATTTCCACCATCGACGGCGTCTCCCAGGTCAACGTCTTCGGTGCCCAGAAATACGCCGTCCGCGTCCGCCTCGATCCCCGCGCCCTCGCCTCCCGCGGCATCGGTATTGATGAAGTCCGCACCGCTCTCGACACCAACAACGTCAATCTCCCCGCCGGGACTATCGACGGCGCATCGAAGTCCACCACCCTTCTTGCCACCGGCCAGCTCAAGAGCGCCGAGGGCTTCGCCAAGGTCATCGTCACCTACCGCAACGGCGCCGCCGTTCGCCTCGCCGACGTCGCCAATGTCACCGACAGCGTCGAAAACGAGAAATCCTTCAGCTGGTTCGACGCCCGCTTCAAGGAAGGCGTCGAAGATCCCGAGTTTGCCGCCGGCACCAAAAATACGCGCGCCATCGTCCTCTCGATCCAGCGTCAGCCGGGCACCAACACCATCAAGGTCGTGGACGGCGTCAAAGCCCTCCTCCCTGCCTTCCGCGCGCAACTCCCCGCCACCATCGACCTTGAGACCGTCGTGGACCGCTCCATCGCCATCCGCGAATCCGTGCACGACGTGAAGTTCACCCTCGTCCTCGCGATCATCCTCGTCGTGCTCGTGATCTTCCTCTTCCTGCGCTCCTTCTCCGCCACCCTGATTCCGAGCATCGCGATGCCGATCGCCGTCATCGGCACCTTCGCGGTGATGTATTTTTTCAACTTCAGCATCGATAACATCTCGCTGCTCGCCCTCACCCTTTCCGTCGGCTTCGTCGTGGACGACGCCATCGTGATGCTGGAAAACATTGTCCGCCACATCGAGAAGGGCGAGTCCGTCATGGCCGCCTCCATCCGAGGCTCCCGCGAGATCGGTTTCACCATCATCTCGATGACGATCTCCCTCGTGGCCGTCTTCATTCCCGTGCTTTTCATGGGAGGCGTGCTCGGTCGTCTGCTGCATGAGTTTGCCGTCACCATTTCCGCCGCGATTTTGGTCTCGGGTTTCGTCTCGCTCACGCTCACGCCGATGCTCTGCAGCCGGTTTCTCAAACCGATCAACCACGCCGAGATCCACGGCCGTTTCTACCGCGCCACCGAGCGGATGTTTCAACGCAGCGTCGATCTCTACGAACGCACGCTGCGCTTCGCGCTCCGCTGGCGCACCGCCACCCTGCTCGTCGCGGTCTCCACCATGGCTCTCACCGCGTTGCTGATCGTCGTCACCCCCAAGGGCTTCATCCCCACCGAGGACACCGGCCGCATTCAGATTCAAATCGAGGGCGCGCAGGACTCCTCGTTCGAAGCCATGGTCGGCTACCAGCGCTCCGTCTCCGCCGCCATCAAGCGCAACCCCTACGTGAAAGACAGCATCGTTTTCGTCGGCAGCGGCGGTCGCGGCGGCGGCGCCAGCAATACCAGCCGCATGTTCATCTCGCTAATCGACGGCAAGCGCCCCGGCGCCAGTCAGATCGCCCAAATGCTCCGCGCGGAAACGGCCGGCATCCCCGGCGTGCGCGTGTTCCCCACCGTCCCCCCCAGCATCCGCCTGGGCTCGCGCGGTTCGTCATCCGTTTACCAATACTCCCTCTACGGCACCGATCTCCAGGAACTTTACCGCGTCACACCCGTGATGCTGGAGCGCGTGCGCGAGATTTCCGGCGTGATCGACGTCAGCTCCGATCTCCAGATCACCAGCCCCCAACTCATCATCGACATCGACCGCGACAAAGCCTCGTCGCTCGGCCTCAACGCCCAGCAGGTCGAGGAAACGCTCTACAGCGCTTTCGGCGCCCGCCAGGTCTCGACCATTTACACCTCCACCAACCAATACGCGGTCATTCTGGAACTCGCCGAAAAATACCTGCGCGATCCCGCGTCCCTCTCCCTGCTCTACCTGCGCAACCGCGAGGGGAAACTCATCCCGCTCGAGAGCGTGGCCAGGCTCCGTCCCTCGGTCGGCCCGCTCACCGTGGCCCATCTCGGACAGGTCCCCGCCGTCACCATCAGCTTCAATCTGCGGCCTGACCTCTCGCTCAGCGAGGCGACCGAGCAGATTGAAAAAATCGCCCGCGAAGTCATGCCCGCCACTGTGAGCGGCACCTTCCAGGGCACCGCCGCCGCATTCACCAGTTCTCTCAACGGCCTCGGCATCACGTTGCTGATCGCCGTCCTCGTGATCTATCTCGTGCTCGGGATTCTCTACGAAGATTTCGTCCACCCGATCACCATTCTTTCCGGCCTGCCCGCCGCCACTTTCGGCGCCCTCGTCACCCTGCTCATCTTCGGCCAGGAGCTGAACATGTATGGTTACGTCGGTCTGATCATGCTCATCGGCATCGTGAAAAAGAACGCCATCATGATGATCGACTTCGCCCTCGATGCCCGCCGCAACCAGGGCAAATCCGCCGAAGAAGCCATCTTCGAAGCCTGTATCGTGCGCTTCCGCCCGATCATGATGACGACCCTCGCCGCCATCGCGGGCACCCTGCCGATCGCCCTCGGCTGGGGCGCCGGCGCCGACGCCCGACGCACGCTCGGTCTCGCCGTCGTCGGCGGTCTGTTCGTCTCGCAGATCCTCACCCTCTACATCACGCCGGTGTTCTATTTGTTCATGGAACGCTTCACCAAGCACCTCACGCCCAAGCCCGTGCCCGCGTTCGATTCCGCGCCTACCCCCGCGCCCGCGCACGTCTCCTAAATTCCCTTTCTTCACACGCGTCGCCGCTCAAGCGCTCTTCGCGTCGAGCGCCGCCGCCCGCGCCACCGCGACAAACGCCCCCACCGGCGGCCGCGCCGCCTTCCTCCGCCACACCAGTTCCAACGGCACCTCCGCCGTGCGCGGCGTCCGCTCAAGATAAGCCACGCCGGGCCGCCGCCAGTGCCGCAACGACTCCGGCACCAGCGCCACACCCAGCCCCGCCGCCAACGGCGCGAGCACCGTCTGCCACTCGTCCGCCTCGTGCCCGACGCGCGGACCGAACCCCGCCCGCCGACACTCGCCGAGCAACGCGTCATGAAACCCCGGCGCCGCCGTCCGCGGCACCATGATAAACATCTCCGTCGCAAAATCCCGCAGCCGCTTCCGCCCGCCGCCCGCGCGTTGATGCTCCGTCGGCAGCGCTAGCCCCAACCGCTCCCGCGAGACCTCCGTCGCCACCGGCCCCTCCTCGCACACCGGCAACCGCACAAACGCCACGTTGATCTCCCGCTGCCCCAACGCATGCAGCGAACGCGCCGGCGTCATCTCGTGACGACGCATCTCCACCGCCGAAAACTTCCGGTGGTATTCGCGTAAAATTCCCGGCACGAGCGCATACACCGCCGAGGTCACGAACCCGATCGCGATCCGCCCCGCTTCGCCTCCCGCGTCGCCTCCTTCGCCCGTTCCGTCTGGCTGAGCACCAGCGTCGCGTGCTCCAGAAACACCCGCCCCTCCGCCGTCAGCTCCACCCGCCGGCTCGTGCGCGGCAACGGCGCCACGCCCAACCCCGCCTCCAGCGCCCTCACTCGCTGGCTGAGCGGCGGCGCCACGTTCAACCGCCGCGCCGCCCGCCCGAAATACAGCTCCTCCGCCACCGCCACGAAATACCGCAGATGACTCCATTCCATGCCATCAAAACGAATCGGGTCTTGTTGGGTGGGCAAAACGATATTGGAAAATCGACGTATTTCCGGCGACAATCTTGCTTAGCGTCCGTCTTCCGCCTTCTCTTTGATTTCCATGTGGATCGTCCGTCTCGCCCTCCGCCGGCCCTACACGTTTACCGTGATGGCCCTCCTCATCGTCATCCTCGGCCTCCTCACGGTGCGCCGCATGGCGAAGGACATTTTTCCGTCCATCGACATCCCCGTCGTCAGCCTCATCTGGACCTACAACGGCCTCACGCCCGAGGAGATGGAGAAACGTATCGTCACCCTCTCCGAGCGCGCCCTCACCACCACCGTTAACGACATCGAGCACATCGAGTCGCAGTCCCTCGCCGGCGTCGGCGTCATCAAGGTCTTCTTCCAACCCGGTGCCAGCGTCGATGCCGCCGTCGCCCAGGTCACCGCCATCAGTCAGACGATCACGCGCATCATGCCGCCCGGCACCACGCCGCCCCTCGTCATCCGCTACAGCGCTTCCAACGTCCCCATCCTCCAACTCGGTCTCGGCTCAAAAACCCTCTCCGAGCAGAACCTCTACGACCTCGGCCTCAACTCCGTCCGCCTCCAGCTCGCCACCGTCCAGGGTGCCTCCGTCCCCCTCCCGCTCGGCGGCAAGGTCCGCCAAATCCAAGTCGATCTCGACCCCGCCGCCCTCCTCGCGAAAGGCCTTACGCCCGCCGATGTCAGCAACGCCATCAACGCCCAAAACCTCACCCTGCCCTCCGGCACCGCCAAGATCGGCGACCGCGAATACGGCGTCTTCCTCAATAGCAGCCCCGACACCATTGAAGGCCTCGGCGATCTCCCGATCCGCGTCGTCAACGGCTCCACCATCTACATCCGCGACGTCGCCCAGGTTCGCGACGGCTTCGCCACCCAGGCCAGCATCGTTCGTCAAGACGGCAACCGCGGCGCACTCCTGAGCATCCTGAAAACCGGCGGCGCTTCCACCCTCGACGTCATCGAGCGCATCAAAGCCGTCCTCCCGCGCGTGGCGGCCGTCGTCCCGCCCGAGATGGATATCCGGCCTCTCTTCGACCAATCCGTCTTCGTCCGCGCCGCTCTGCATGGCGTCGTTTTTGAGGGCGCCCTCGCCGCCACTCTCACCGCCGCGATGATCCTCCTCTTCCTCGGCACGTGGAGAAACACGCTCGTCGTCGCCCTCTCGATTCCGCTTTCGATCTTCTGCTCCATCCTCTGCCTCGCCGCCTGCGGCCAGACGATCAATGCCATGACGCTCGGCGGTCTCGCCCTCGCCGTCGGCATCCTCGTGGACGACGCCACCGTCACCATCGAAAACATCGACCGCAACCTCGGCCTAAAAAAATCCCTGCTTCAGTCCATCCTCGACGGCGCCGAGCAGATCGCGATGCCCGCCTTCGTCTCCACACTCTGTATTTGCATCGTTTTCATCCCGATTTTCTTCCTCGAAGGCACCGCCAAATACCTCTTCGGCCCCCTCGCGATGTCCGTCATCTTCGCGATGCTCGCATCGTATTTTCTCTCCCGCACCGTCGTCCCCACGATGGTCCACTACCTCCTCCGCGGCCAGCCCGTCATGCACGACAGCGGCACCGACCACGGAGGCCCCAAGGGCGATATTTTCTGGCGCATCCACGTCCGCTTCAACCGCCACTTCGAACGCTTCCGCGCCCGCTACGCGCGCGGCCTCAACGGGTGCCTCAACCACCGCAAGATCACCGCCGTCGTCGCCCTCCTCTCCGTCCTCGCCAGCGCCGCCCTCGTCCCCTTCCTCGGCCGCGATTTCTTTCCCGTCGTCGATGCCGGCCAGTTCCGCCTCCATGTCCGCGCCCCCGCCGGCCTCCGCATCGAGGAGACCGAGCGCATTTTCACCCAAGTCGAAAATGTCATCCGCGAAGTCATCCCCGCCGATGAACTCGTCACCATCCTAGACAATATCGGCCTCCCCTCCGGCGGCGTGAACCTCGCCTTCAGCGACTCCGCCACCATCGGCGCCGCCGACGGCGAAATCCTCGTCGCCCTCAACCCCGAGAAACACGGCCCCACCTGGGACTACGTTCGCACGATCCGCAACCGCCTCAACCGCGAGATGCCCGACTGCGTCTTCTTCACCCAGCCCTCCGATATCGTCGGCCAGATCCTCAACTTCGGCCTCGCCGCCCCCATCGACGTCCAGATCGCCGGCCGCGACGTCAAAACGAACTACGCCCTCGCCCAAGAACTTTCCGCCCGCATCGCCAAAATCCCCGGCGCCGTCGATGTCCACGTTCAACAGGTCGTCAACGCTCCCGCCCTCCGCTTCAACGTGGACCGCACCCGCGCCCAACAGCTCGGCCTCACCCAGCGCGACGTCGCCACCAACGTCCTCATCTCCCTCTCCGGCTCCGCCCAGTCCGCGCCCAACTTCTGGCTCAGCCCGCAAAACGGCGTCCAATACGCCGTCGCCACCCAGACTCCTCCCGCGAAAATGGACTCCATCGAAGCCATCCTCGGCACCCCGTTGCCCACCCCCCGCGGCGGCCCGCCCCAGATTTTCGGCAACGTCGCCACCGCCGGGCGCACCACCGCTCCGTCCGTCATCAGCCACTACAACGTCCAGCCCGTCTTCGATGTCTTCGCCTCCGTGGACCAGAGCGACCTCGGCTCCGTCGCCGACGCCGTCAAAAAACTCCTCCCCGAGTTCGAGAAAAAACTCCCGCGCGGCAGTTTCATCACCATGCGCGGACAAGCCCGGAGCATGGACGCCTCCTTCCTCGGTCTCGGACTCGGCGTCCTCGGCGCCATCGTTCTCGTGTATCTTCTGATGGTCGTGAATTTCCAAAGCTGGCTCGACCCGTTTATCATCATCATGGCGCTCCCCGGCGCCTTGTGCGGCATCGCCTGGATGCTCTTCCTCACGCGCACCACCCTCAGCGTCCCCTCGCTCATGGGCGCCATCATGGGCGTCGGCGTCGCCACCGCCAACGCCATCCTTCTCGTCACCTTCGCCAACGACGTCCGCAAAGAAGGCAAAGACGCCCGCGCCGCCGCCCTCGAGGCCGGCCACACCCGCCTCCGCCCCGTCCTCATGACCGCCCTCGCGATGATCATCGGCATGTTGCCCATGTCCCTCGGCCTCGGCGAAGGCGGCGAGCAAAACGCCCCCCTCGGTCGCGCCGTCATCGGCGGCCTCCTCGTCGCCACGCTCGCCACGCTCTTCCTCGTGCCCGTCGCCTATGCGACCCTCCGCAAAAAGAGCCCGCACACCCCCGAAGAAGATCTCCTCGAAGAGGCCGCCCACCGCTAAAAATCTCACCTTTGTTCCAATCCGCATCCGTGTTCACCTGTGGTTAAAAAAATTTCGTTCCCGTTCATGAAGTCCGCCCTCCCCCCGCTCCTCATTCTTCTCACCGCCGCGCTTCCCGCCGCCCTCGCCGCGACCGCGCCGCACCCGAAGCCCACCGTCAACGTCGTCGTCGCCGCCCGCTCCTCCGCCGCCGTCGAGCTCATCCTCCCCGCCAGCCTCCAGGCCTTCCAGGAAGCCACCATCTACGCCCGCACCGGCGGCTATCTTTCCAAATGGCTCGTCTATCTCGGCGACAAAGTCACCGCCGGCCAGACCCTCGCCCTCATCGACGGCCCCGAGCTTGACCAGGAACTCAACCAATCCCGCGCCACCCTCGCGCAGACCAAGGCCAACGCCGAACTCGCCCTCGCCACCTCCCAACGTTGGAAAGACCTCGCCGCCCGCAGCGCCGTCTCGAAGCAGGAAGCCGACGAGAAATCCCCCGCCGCCCTCGCCCGCCCCGCCGACGCGCAGGCCGCCGAGGCCAACGTCGCCCGCCTCACCCAGCTCAAATCTCTCCAGACCATCGTCGCCCCCTTCGCCGGCGTCGTCACCGCCCGCGGCGCCGAGATCGGCACCCTCATCACCACCGATGCCAGCCGCCGCGAACTCTTCCGCCTCGCCGCCATCACGCCCCTGCGCGTTTACGCCAGCATCCCGCAAGCCTACATGCGCGCCATCAAGCCCGGCCTCGACGTCGATGTCCTCGTCAACGAATTCCCCGGCCGCACCTTCGCCGCCAAAATCGTCCGCGCCGCCGGCGCCCTCGACCCCGTCACGCGCACCCTCACGACCGAAATCCAGCTCCCCAACGAAAACGGCGAACTCCTCCCCGGCATGTTCGTGCAAATCCGCTTCCGCCTGAAACCTGCCGAGCCCGCCCTCATGCTGCCCTCCAACGCCATCATCGTCCGCGCCGAAGGCACCCTCGTCGCGGTGGTGGACGCCGCCAAAACCATCCGTTTCCAAAAAGTGAAAACCGGCCGCGACTTCGGCACGCAGATGGAAGTCCTCACCGGCCTCGCCGACGGCGCCCGCGTCGTCTCGAACCCCAACGACGCCCTCACCGAAGGCCTCCTCGTCGAACCCCTCCTCCCCGCCCCGCCCGTCAAAAAGTAAGGCGGGGCGCAGCCCGACTCCGGGGTAGCGCCAGGACCTCCGGGCCCGGCGTCCCCATCCGCCCCTCACCCTACCAATTTCGCATCCAGCGAAATTTCCGCCTTCAGCACCCGCGACACCGGGCACTGCGCCTCCGCGTTCTTCACGATCTCGTCAAATTTTTCCGCGGTGATTCCCGGCACCACCGCCTCCATCACCAGCGCGACCTTCGTGATCGTCCACGCCCCCGCGACCTGCTCCACCGTC
>JACMRG010000344.1 GCA_014376585.1 Opitutaceae bacterium
GCCGCTTCCTCACGCAGCGCACTTTTCCGCGCATGGCGCTCATCGCTACCGCGCTCGACGCTACTCACCTCACTCTCTCCGCGTCCGCCGCCCCCATGCTGCAGATTGCTCGCGCATCCGATCCCACTGCTCCCCTTCGCAACGTGAGTGTGTGGAAAAGCGAAAACCTCCTCGCCGAAGACTGCGGCGGCGCCGTCGCCATCTTCCTCTCCAATTTCCTCGCCACCCCCTGCCGCCTCGTCCGCATCGGCCCCGCCTTCATCCGACCCCTTCCGCCGCAAAAGCTGCCTCCGTCTCTCGGCTCTCACCTCTCCGCTCCCCACTCGGCTCGCATCGTCACCTTCGCCGACGCCTACCCTCTCCTCATCATCGGCGAATCCACCCTCGCCGATCTCAACGACCGCCTTGTCACCCGCGGCTCCGACGCCCTTCCCATGGACCGCTTCCGCCCCAACCTCGTCATCGCCGGCGCCCCCGCCTTCGCCGAGGACACTTGGCCGCGCCTGCGCATCGGCACCGCCACCTTTCGCGCCGGCGGCCCCTGCGCCCGCTGCATCATGACGACCACCGACCAGATTACCGGCGCCCGCGACGGCCCCGAACCCCTTCGCACCCTCGCCACCTACCGCCGCGATCTCACGGACCCCACCGACGTCAACTTCGGCCAAAACCTCCTCCACGAAACTAAGTTCGGTTCCCTTCACGTCGGTGACCCCGTCGAATTATTGTCATCGACGGCGCCTTAGCCGGAACGATGCGAAAGACTTCCCGCGAATCACGCGCGCGGACGCGGATTTCCGAGGTAAAATCAAATCCGTTAGCCCTCCATAAAATCCACGGTTCGGTGAGGGTTCGTTTCTCTCTGTTTTCATTCGCGGCCATCGGCGTTATTCGCGGGCAACTGAATTTTTCCGCCTTGGTGGGCGCGACGACTGCTCCCGGCCTCTAAGCCCAAGCCGAGGATGATTTCAACCGCGTCGAGTTCAACTCCGTGAACGCCCTCGGCCGCCTCGCTGAAATCGAGGGCGCGGCCGAGATCTATCTTGATCTGAGCATGAAGCTCCGGGTTTTGTCCCCCCGGTCAGGCTGACAGGCGATTTTCTCGGCCTCAGGCTACAGGCGGGAGATGGCCAAGAAGCTTGTCGAGGGTGATGGGATAGTCGCGCACTCGCGCCCCCGTCGCGTGATAAATCGCGTTGGCGACCGCCGCAGCCACACCACAAATTCCCAATTCGCCCACGCCCTTGGCCTTCATGGGGGAGGACATTGGATCTGTTTCGTCGAGAAAGATCACCTCTTGGTGCGGGATGTCGGCGTGGACGGGGACTTCGTAGCCGGCGAGGTCGTGGTTCACAAAGAAGCCCGCGCGTTTGTCCACCGCGAGTTCCTCCATCAACGCCGCGCCCGCGCCCATGGTCATCGCGCCGATCACCTGGCTGCGGGCCGACTTGGGGTTGAGGATTCGTCCGGCCGCGCACACCGCGAGCATGCGCCGAATGCGCGTCTCGCCCGTCGCGGCGTTCACGCCGACTTCCACGAAATGCGCGCCGAAGGTCGAGAGTTGGGACTTCTTGTCGAGGTCGCCGTATTCAATCGCGTCCTCCGCCACCAGGCCGGCCGGGCCCGCCGCCTGCCCAAGCGGCACGCTTCGGCCGCCGGCGGAAACGTGTCCGTCCGCGAACACTGCCGTTTTTGCATCAAGGCCGAGTTTTTTGGCGACCGCCTCGCGCAATTTCGTGCACGCCGCGAACACGCCCCCGGTGGAATTGTGAGCGCCCCACTGTCCGCCCGAGCCGCAGGAAACGGGAAACTGCGAGTCGCCGAGTTTCACCACGACCTGGGCGAGCGGCACACCCATCATTTCCGCAGCCGTCTGCGCGATGATCGTATACGAACCGGTGCCGATATCGGTCATGTCGGTTTCGACGGTAACCATACCGCGATTGTCGAGCCGGACGCGGGCGGCCGACTTCATCGAGAGACTGTTCCGAAAAGCCGCGGCGACGCCGGTCCCGATCATCCAGCGCCCGTCACGCGTCTGAGCTGGCTTCGGATTTCGCTGTTTCCAACCAAATTTCTCCGCGCCGGTCCGCAGGCATTCAGTCAAGTTCCGCTGCGAGAACGGTCGCTCGGGTTTCTCGGGATCGACCTGCGTGTCGTTGAGGATACGGAACTTGATCGGGTCGAGGCCGAGTTTCTCCGCCATCTCGTCCATCGCGATTTCCAGCGCCATCAGTCCGGGGGCCTCGCCCGGCGCACGCATGGCGTTGCCTTCGGGCAGATCGAGCACCGCGAGTCGCATCGCCGTCATGCGGTTGGCGCCGGCGTAGAGCAGGCGGGTCTGGCCCACGGCAGTTTCCGGCGCGCCTTCCGGCAGGTCGCCTGACCAGCTCTCATGACCGATGGCCGTGAGCTTGCCGTCCTTCGTCGCACCAAAACGAATCCGTTGGATCGTCGCGGGGCGGTGCGTCGTGTTGTTTGTCACGAGGGGACGGTGCAACGCGACCTTCACGGGCCGCCGCACCGCGCGAGCGCCCAGCGCTGCGAGCAACGCGTCGGCCCGCAGAAACAGCTTTCCGCCGAAGCCGCCGCCGATGTAGGGCGAGATGAGGCGGACATTTTCTTTGGGAATCCCCAGCGTCTTCGCCAGGTCGCCCACGCTCCACGCGATCATCTGGTTCGAAGTCCACACGGTGAGCTTGTCACCTTCCCACTTCGCGATCGACGCATGCGGCTCTATCATAGCGTGCGATTGGTCGGGCGTGGTGTAGGTCGCATCGAACTGCATCGGTGCGGCGGCGAAGGCTCCCGCGAAATCACCCACCGCGGTATCCGACGCCCCGCCGAGACCAGGCTTCGGCTTGACGCCGGTGTCCTTCACCGCCGCGAGGTCGAACTTGCCTTCGCTTCGCTCGTATTTGACGCGCACCAACTGCGCGGCCGCGACCGCCTGCTCGAAGGTTTGCGCAACGACCAGCGCGATCGCCTGATGGTAGTGATCGATGGCGGGCCCGCCCAATAGTTTCGCCGTGTTGAACTCCCCCTTGCCGAGTTTGCCGGCGTTTTCCGCCGTCACGATCCCGAGCACGCCGGGCGCCGCTTTCGCCGCGCTCAAGTCGATGGACGCGATGCGGCCCTTGGCGATCGCCGCACCGATGACGTGGCCATAAACGGCGTTGGGCACTTCCTCATGGTGCTCGTAGGCGTAACGCGCGGTGCCCGTGGTCTTGTGCGGGCCGTCGATGCGGTCCGTGGGTTTGCCGATGACCTTGAGCTGGTCGATCGGATTGGTGGTGGCAGGGGTGTCAAATTTCATGGCTTAGCCTTTCGCCTCCAGCAACGCCGCGGCCAGCGTGCGCTCCACGAGTGGGACCTTGAATGCGTTGTGCTCCGTCGGTTTCGCACCGGCGAGTAGTTTGGTGGCGACGGCCTTGGCACCTTGCGGCAACTCGGCCTCGGCGGCCTCGATGCGCCACGGCATGTGCGCCACGCCGCCCAGTGCGACGCGTCCGGTGCCATCGCGCTGCACAATCGCGGCGACCGAGACGAGGGCGAAGGCATAAGAGGAGCGATCGCGCACCTTGTAATAAACGTGCGCGCCGCCGACCGGCTTGGGCAGCGTCACGTGCGTGATCAGTTCACCGGGCTGCAAGGTGTTCTCGACGTTGGGCGTGTCGCCCGGGAGCCGGTAAAAATCGGCGATGGGGATGCGCCGCGTCGCGCCATCCGCCCGCACGGTTTGGATGGTGGCGTCGAGCACACGCATCGCGACGGCCATGTCGCTCGGGTGGGTGGCGATGCACGCGGTGCTGCTGCCGAGGATCGCGTGCTGGCGGTTGACGCCGCCGATCGCGCCGCAGCCGGTGCCGGGCTGGCGCTTGTTGCATGGCTGGTTGGTGTCGTAGAAATAAGGACAACGCGTTCGCTGCAGGAGATTGCCCGCCGTCGTTGCCGCGTTGCGGAGCTGGCCCGAGGCGCCGGCCAAGAGCGCCCGCGACAGCACGGCGTAATCGCGGCGCACGCGTTCGTCGGCGGCGAGGTCGGTATTGCGCACGAGGGCGCCGATGCCCAGGCCGCCCTCCGGCGTCGCCTCGATTTGGTCGAACCCGAGGCCGTTCACGTCGATGAGGTGGCCGGGGGCCTCGATCTCAAGCTTCATCAAGTCGAGGAGATTGGTCCCGCCGGCGATGAACTTGGCGCCGGGGTGGCGCGCGGTGGCGGCCGCGGCTTCGGCGGGCGTGCGGGGCTTTTCGTAGGTAAAAGGTTTCATGCGCTCTTCCCTCCGACCTCGGTGATAGCGTCGACGATGTTGGCATAGGCGCCGCAGCGGCAGAGATTGCCGCTCATGCGTTCGCGAATCTCCGCCGCGGTGAGCTGGGGCCGAGCGGTGAGGTCCGACGTAACGTGGCACGGAATGCCCGCCTTGATTTCGCGGAGCATCGCGACGGCCGAGCAAATCTGGCCGGAGGTGCAATAGCCGCACTGGTAACCGTCGTGCTTCACGAACGCGGCCTGCATGGGATGCAGGTTCTCGGGCGTGCCGAGGCCTTCGATCGTGGTGACGCTCGCGCCCTGCTGCATCACCGCGAGCGTGAGGCAGGAGTTCATGCGCCGTTCGCCGATGTGCACGGTGCAAGCGCCGCACTGGCCGTGATCGCAGCCTTTTTTCGTGCCCGTGAGATGCAAGTGCTCGCGTAACGCGTCCAGCAGCGTCGTGCGGGAATCGAGTTCCAGCTCGCGCAGTTTGCCGTTCACGTTGAAGGAAACCTTCGTGAGCGGCAGGGCCGACTGCGAGGTGGTTGCCGCCGGCTGGGCCCGGCCGACGCCCGGCAAGGCGGTCAGGGCCACGGCTGCGGTTCCGGCGACGATAAACTCACGTCGAGTAAGCTCGAAGTCGCCTCGCATCTGGTCGGGTTCGTGGAGATTCTTCATGTGCCGTGCTTGCTCTGGTTTCGCCAAGTTCAATGCGTCACTCAATTCACCGTGGCTTGCGCTTTTGAGACGCAATCCGGTTTGGCCGTTTTTTATGTTAGAGAGATCGACCGACAGTAGAGGGCGGGACTGGTTCCGGCCGAACGCACCGCGAGGCTATCACGCCCTCGTTGCGCCGTTGCTTCGGTGCTTCCACGCCGGAAAACTGGCGCACGGCTCGGGTAAGACGAAGGCGTTGAACCTAGATCGCAGAAACTGCGCCGTCAGGCCCTTGGCCTCTGCGGTTGCCAGCTCCCGTGGGGAAACACCGGCCCCAGCTGGAGTTGATTTTCGGTCCCCGCGTTTGAGAAGGCATCCATTCTGCAACGACGCAGCCTCGATGCGAGGCAGGGCGTTCATCCCGATAAGGGGGGCCTTCGGAAACCGAGTTCCGGACGACGGATAATTGTCAGTCCCCATCCGGCTGACCTCTTTGCGCCTTAATGCCCGCGCGATGCTTCTTGGATTGAATCATCCGATTCTTCTGGCCGCGGGATTTCGGCCGATTCCTCCGGCGGGCTTGCTCCCGCTCGTCGGTCTGCTTGGCACGTTCCGCGCGTTGCCGCTCTTCCAGTTTCGCGCACAACTTCATCCAGGCCAGTTCGCGGTTGGCCGACTGCGAACGCTCCCGCTGGCACCTCGTCTCAACACCGGTGGGACGATGACGCAGCCACACACAGGAGCTGGTTTTCTGCAGCTTTTGCCCGCCGTGACCCGAGCCGAGAATGAATCGTTCATCTACGTCCGAAATTCGCACCCCCAGAGCAGTCAATCTGGCTTCAACGACCTTGTTCATTGTTGGACATTGGACCGGGCCAAAGAACAGTGGAAATCGACGTGAACACCTCGATCTTCCGGCCGCCCCGCCCCGTGCCCCGCACAAATTTCTCCTCCACCGCCGCCACGTGCACGCCGACGGCTCTCAGCCTCTCATCGATTTGGATTGGTAAAGCCATCAGTCCTCTTTTCTTTCACAGAAACTATTCTTCTGTCACCGAGTCAAACGCCCGCCTTCTCCGTTTCCGTCCTCTTACCCAACATGCTCAACGGTCCCGCTTGGTCCCTAAAACTCCGCACCGAAATCGCCAAAGCCGTCATCGGCCAGGAAGCCGTCGTGGAACGCCTCCTCGTCGCCCTCCTCGCCAACGGCCATGTCCTCCTCGAAGGCATGCCCGGCCTTGCGAAGACCCTCCTCATCAAATCCCTCGGCACCGCCCTCGGCATCCAGTTTGAACGCGTCCAGTTTACCCCCGACCTCCTCCCCAGCGATGTCGTCGGCACTATGATTTTCTCCCCCAAAAACGGCGAATTCACCGCCCACCGCGGTCCCATCTTCGCCAACCTCGTCCTCGCCGACGAAATCAACCGCGCCCCCGCCAAGGTCCAGTCCGCTCTCCTCGAAGCCATGCAGGAGCACCAGGTCACCATCGGCGGCCAGACGCACCCGTTGCCCAAGCCCTTCTTCGTGATGGCCACGCAAAATCCTGTGGAGCAGGAGGGCACCTACCCGCTCCCCGAGGCCCAAACCGACCGCTTCCTCTTCAAACTGATCGTCGATTACCCCAGTGCCGAAGAGGAGTCGCTGATGGTGCTCCGCTGGGGCCAGGTCACCAAACAGCCTGCCCTCGTCCCCGCCTCCAGCGGCGAAGAACTCCTCACCCTCCGCGCCGAGGTGGACCGCATCCACGTCTCGTCCGCCGTTCACAATTACATCCTCGCCCTCGTCCGCGCCACGCGCGCGCTCACCGAAGGTCCCGTCGCCCAGCGCCACCTCGCCTTCGGAGCCTCCCCACGCGCTTCCCTCGCCCTCTATCAAGCCGCCCGCGCCCTCGCCTGGCTCCGCGGTCAGGAATTCGTGTCCCCCGCCCTCGTTCAAGAGCCCGCCCCCGACGTCCTCCGCCGTAC
>JACMRG010000345.1 GCA_014376585.1 Opitutaceae bacterium
ATTGGGGCCGGCACCGTCGTGACAAACGACGGCACGGGGAACGAAATATTCGGCCGCTGCAAAACTCTCATTTTCCACCGCTTTTCCGCACCTACATAAAACACTGTTAACCAGTGCATTTAAGTGGTGGCAAGACCCGGAATCGAACCGGGGACACGTTGATTTTCAGTCAACTGCTCTACCAACTGAGCTATCTTGCCGTCTCTGTGAAGGGCCAGAGCAAAGGGTGCGGCCCGGTAGCGTCAACGGGAATTTATGGCCCGCTTCCGGTGCGCTTCCATCGGTCAAGATCGGCCCGTCCCAACGGGCCCCGGGCCGCTCAATTCCCATAGACGAGCACCTTGAATGTGCCGGGCACCGCCTTTGGCCGCGCCTTGGGGGCACCGGCCGCCGCGACCGGTGCCGCCTCGTAGTCCACCGCCGCGAGATAGAGCTTATGAGTGCTCGGGTCCAGCGTCATGGTGCGCGCCCCGCGCGCGGTCGCCAGCGTCTGCACCACCGAAAATTTATCCGCGACGTCCGCTCGCGCCACCGTCACCGTCCCATCCCCGGCCGAGCTGAATGCCAGTCCGGTCCCGGCATCGAACGCGGTCGCATCCACGCCCTCACCCGCCGGCACGCTCGCGAGCACCTTGCCGCTCGCGGCGTCGAGCATCACCATGGTTTTGTTGCTGCATCCCACGTAGAGCCGGTGCCGTTTCGCGTCGATGTCCAACCCGGTCGGCTCCTCCCCCGGCGCGAGGGCCCACGTGTTCGCGATGGTGTGCGTCTTCGTCGCGATGGCGACCACCTGGCTCGTATCCTCGATGTTACAAAACACCCTTCCCAGCGCCGGATCGCCCACGGCAAACTCCGGTTTACCCGGCAGCGCGATTGTCGCAATGACCGCACCCGTCTCCGCCGCGAACACGGTTGCCGACTTCCCGCGGCCGTTGAACGCATACACTTCCTTCCGGCTCGGCTCGTAAAACACCGCGTCCGGATTCGCGCCCGTGCGCACCTTGGTGAGCGTCTTGAGGGTCTTCAGATCGACGATGCTCACGGTGTTCTCCTTGCCGTTGCTCGCAAAACCGCGGCCCAGCTCCGGCGCCACCGCAAAACCATGCACGCCCGCCGTGTCGGCGATCTCGCCCACCACGGTGTCCTTGTCGAGGTCGATGACGACGACCCGCGTCGCGTGCGCCACGTAGAGCCGCCGCCCGGCCGCATCGACCGAGAGATAATCCCAATTGCCGTCGCGGGCGACCGGGATGGCTTTGATGAAATGATAAGCCGGCTCCGCACGCAGGGGCGAGAGCGCGGCGAGGGCGAGACTCGCAAGCAGTCCGCCAAAAACGAGCGGGTTGGTTTTCATGATTGGGAAGAGGGGCCGGACGGGACCGAAAGCACCGGTGCCGGCGGCACGTGCGCCCAGCGCAACGCGAGCGTCGGCAAAACCAGAAGATTCAGCACGGACGAGGTCAGCAGGCCGCCGAGAATCACGATGGCCATCGGCCCCTCGATCTCGCGGCCCGCCTCACCGCTACCGAGCGCCAGCGGCAATAGCCCGAGCGCCGTCACCGCCGCGGTCATCAAGATCGGCACCAGCCTTTCCGATGCACCGCGGATCGCCGTCTCCAGATTCCACGCCGCCCCCTCCTGCGAGACGAGGTGCTGATAGTGCGATATGAGCATGATCGCGTTGCGCGTGGTGATGCCAAAAAGCGTCACAAAACCCACCAACGAGCCCATCGTGAGCCCCCCTTCGCCCGCCTCCCCCAGCAAGCTCGTCAGATAAACCGCGAGCACTCCGCCCGCGAGCGCCATCGGCAGGTTCATCAGCATGAGTCCCACGTTACGCCAGTGCCCGAGCGCCACCGAAAGCAGGAGTAAAATCCCCACCGCCGCGATCGCCGTGTGCAGCAGGAGCTCTTTCGCCGCCGTCGCCTGCGCCTCCGCCGCGCCCGCGTAGCCCAGATACATGCCCGGCGGCAGCGTCACCTTCCGTTCGATGCTCGCCCGCGCCTCGGTGACGAACGACTGCACGTCGCGCCCCGCGGGGTTGCACGTGATCGTTTGCCGCCGCCGCGCGCCGTCATGCAAAATCGAAAACCGCCCGCTCGTGCGATACACCGCCGCCACTTCGCTCAACGGCACCCGCTGGCCCGTCGTCCCAGTGAGCAACAGCGACCCCACGCCGGCCGCGTCGCGCCGGCTGTCCGCGTCGAGGATCACGGCCACGTCGGCCACGCGGTTCTCCTGGTAAATCTGCGCCACCACCGTGCCCTGATAAGCCGTCTGGATCGCGTCCAGCACCTCGACCGGCCGCAACCCGAATTCCGCCACCCGTTCCGGCCGCAGCCGCACCGCGATGCGCGGCGCACCCGGCGGGGATTTCAACTGCACGTCGGCCGCACCCGGCACCGCCGCGAGCACGCGCGCGATCTCCCGCGCCTTTTCATCGAGCGCATCGAGGTCGTCGCCAAACACGTTCACCACCACCGGCGAAGTCTCCCCGCTGATGCTCTCGCCGATGCGATCCCCCAAAAACGTCATCACCTCAAACTGGATGCCCGGCACCGCCGCCAGCACCGCGCGGATTTCCTCCGCCGCCTTGGCCTGCTCCTCGCCGCCCAACGGCTTCAACTCCACGTGAAACTCGCTCCGGTGCGGCCCCCACGGGTCCTCGCCTTGCTCGGCGCGGCCGATCTGCTGTTCCACCGTGGCGATGTGCTCGTTTTTGAGCAGGTCCTGCGCGATTCCTTTCCCGATGCGCAGCATCTCGGGCAACGACGTGCCCGGCGCCGTCGAGACCGCCAACACGAAATGTCCCTCGCGGAACTCGGGTAAAAATTCCCCGCCCAAAAACGGCAGCCGCAGCAAGGCCGCCACGCACAGCAGCGCCACCGCTCCCACCACGCTCCGCGGATGCCGCGCCACCGCGCGCAACACGCGCTCGTAGCCCCGCCGCAACCAGCGTTGCAACCGCGGCGTCTCCTCCGCCCCCGCGCCGGCCGCGAAAAACACCAGCGTCAGCGCCGGCGTCACCGTCAGCGCCACCGCGAGCGACGCCAGGATCGCCAGAATATAACTCTGCGCCAGCGGCGCGAAAAAACTCCCCTGCAGTCCCGTCAGCGTCAGCACCGGCATAAACACCAGCACCACGATGAACGTCGCGTAAACGATCGCCGTGCGCACCTCCAGCGACGCGTCGAAAATCACCGGCAGCACCGCCCGGGGTTTCGCCAGCGCGCCGTTCTCGCGCAGCCGGCGCAGGATATTTTCCACATCGATGATCGCGTCGTCCACGACTTCACCCAGCGCGATGGCCAGCCCGCCGAGCGTGATCGTGTTCAACGTCACCCCCAGGCGGTCCAGCACCAGGATCGCTCCGAGCAGCGAAAGCGGAATCGCCGTGAGCGAGATAAACGCCGTTCGGAAATTTCCCAGAAACAAAAACAGCACCACCGCCACCAACCCCGCCCCCAGCAGCAGCGAATGCCGGATGTTTTGCAGCGAGGTCTCGATAAACGACGCCGGCCGGTGCAGCCGCGGATAAAGCCTGATACCCTCTCTCGCGAAGACCGGCTTCAGCTCGGCCAGCGCCGCTTCGAGGCCCCGCGTCACCTCCATCGTGTTGGCCCCATACTGGCTCGATAGCGTCATCAGCACGCCCTCGCGCCCCATGACCAGCGCGTCGCCAAACTTCGGCTCCGCGCCCTCCGCCACGGTCGCCACGTCGCGCAACCGCACCGGATTTCCGCCGGCGCTCATCGCCACGACGATCCCGCCCAGCGCCCCCGCCGAAAGCGTCTGGCCCTCCGTCTGCACCACCACGCGTTGGTTCGCGGTCTCGATAAAACCCGCGCCGCGCACACCGCTCGCCAGCCGCGCCGCCGCGAGCACATCGTTCAACGTCAAATTGTGCGCCACCAGTTGTTCCGGATGCACCTGCACCTGCCACTGCCGCACCTCGCCTCCGAAGCTGCTGCTCTTCGCCACCCCCGGCACGGCCAACAACCGCGGCTTCAGCGTCCAATCGGCAAAGGTCCGCAGTTCCATCGGCGTGAGTGTGTCGCTCACCAGCCCGATCTTGAGCAGATCCATCGTCGCCGAGGTGAGCGGCGACATCTTCGGCGCATGCACGCCCGCCGGAAGCGCCCCCGCCGTCTCGCCGAGTTTCTCCGCGAGCAGTTGGCGCGCGTGCAGGATGTTCGTCCCCTCTTTGAAAACCACCGTCACGATACTCAGCCCCTGGATCGACTCCGAGCGCAACGACTCCTGATCGCCCAGTCCGTTGATCGCCGTTTCGACCGGCCGCGTCACGAGCGTCTCGACCTGTTCCGGCGCGAGCCCCGGCGCCTCGGTCTGCACGGTGACCTGGGGCGGCACGAAATCGGGAAACACATCCAGCTTCGCGTGCATCGCCACGTAGATCCCGTAGGCCAGCAGCAGCGCTGCGAGCGACAGCACGACGCTCCGAAATCGCAGGGAGAAATGAACGATGGCCGAGAGCATCGGGGCGCCGGGTTAGCTCTCACCGCCACCGGCGGCCTGCAATTCCGTCGAAAGCAAATGCTGGGCGCCGGCGGTCACGATCCTGTCTTTGATTTCCAGGCCCGCCGTGACGACGACACCCGCCTCCTGCTCGCGCCCAGTCTCCACCAAGCGCCGGACAAAGGTCAGTTCCCCCGTCTGCACATAGACAAAAATACTGCCGTCGTGCTGCACGAGCGCCGCACGCGGCACCAGCAACACCGCCTCCGCTGCCGCCCCCGTCGGGACCGAAGCGCGCAACGCCGCCCCCGGCGGCAACGTCGCCGCGCGCCAAAGCGCCAGATAGCTCGCCCCCTGGGTCTGCGCATCCGCCGTCGGCGCCACCCCCAACACCTCCGCCTCATGCAATGGGCCGCCCGCTGCCAGTCCGCCCACCCTAGCGGTCGCCGGTGCGCTGCCCGGCGTCTCGCCCGGCGGCAAATCGATCCGCACCAGTGCCGCCTCGCCGCCCACCACCGCCTGGATGAGCCGGGCCAGCTCACCGCGTTTCGCCAGCGTGGTCCCCCAAGCGAGGACCAACCGCGCCCGCGCCGCGTCCAGTGCGATGCGATCCCGTTGCCGCGCCGCCGCCGCCTGCTCCAGCGCCTGCCCCGACGCATTCTGGTCCTGCCCGTTTAACGTTTCCACCCGCGCAAATTCTTTTTCCGACAACGTCAGCGCCGCTTGCGCCGTGGCGATTTCGGCGGTGCTCGCCACCAGCGGCGTCGGATCGAGCACGCGTCCATAACCGCGCACTTCCGGCGCGAGCTTGGCCGTGGTCGGCGCCGCGAGCGTAAGACCGGCGTGGGCGAGTTGCTCCTTGGTCAGCCGCACGCCTGCGCCTTTTGCTTCCACCGCTTCCTTTGCCCCGGCGCCGCCATGCGCCGCCACCTCCGGAGCCGGCGCCCGCTTCAGCCACGCCATCGCGCCGGCGCCCAACCCGAGACCGACCAGTAAACCAAACAGGATTTTTTTCATGACTTTGAAGGGTGGGGTCCAAACGTCGCAAAATTTTCAAACGGCACCTGCAACGCCGCCTCGAGGTCGCCCGCCGCACTCGCCACCGCATTCAGCGACTCCAGGAGCGCGAGCTCGCCAGCCGCCTGCTCCAGGTGCGCGGCCAGCAACTCCGACCGATCCGCGCCACCCGCCTCTAGCCGCGACTGCACCAGCGCCGTCTGCCGCGCCAGTTCCGCCTGCGCCTGCCGCAGACTCGCCGCCTGCGCCACCGCCGCCGTCCGCCGCGCCGCCGCCCCGTCGATCTCCGCGAGCGCCTGGGCCTGCGTGGCGTTGAAAACCGCCGCCGCCTCCCGCCGCCTCGCCTCCGCCTCCGCGAGCGGACCTTCGTTGCGGTGAAAAAGCGGCAGCTCAAACGCCAGCGCGACCGTCCACTTGTTCGCCCCTTGGTCCCACTGGTAACCCGGCCCGAGATGCACCGCCGAATTGCGCTTCGCCGCCTCCTGCTCCAACGCCGTCTGGCTCGCCTCAAACCGCGCCAGCGCCACCAGCACGTCCGCC
>JACMRG010000346.1 GCA_014376585.1 Opitutaceae bacterium
GAAGACCTTCGTTGAAGAGGGCGGCACCGTCCTCGCGCTCGGCGCCTCCGCCAGCATCGGCGAGGCCATGGGCCTGCCCCTGAAGGATCACCTCGTGGAAAAGGCCGACGACGGCAAAGAGAAGCCGCTCACCGGCGAGAAATTTTACATCCCCGGCTCCGTCCTGCACGCCTACTTCAACAACCAGACGCCACTCGCCTTCGGCATGCCGAGCAAAGGCTACGTCTTCTTCGATAGCAGCCCCGTGTTCGACCGTATCCCGAACTCGAAGCTCTCCCCCACTAAAGTCGCTTGGTTCGAAGGCAAAGAGCCGCTCTACAGCGGCTGGGCCGTGGGCCAAGAATACCTCGACGGCGGCGAACTCGCCACCGATGCGACCGTGGGCAAGGGCAAGCTCGTGATGATCGGCTTCGAGGCGACCTTCCGCTCGACCCCGCACAGCACGTTCAAGCTCTTCTTCAACGGCCTTTACCTCGGCGGCGCCGCACCGACGAAGCTGTAAAGTGGCTGCGGCATCCTGCCGCAGTTCGTGTTTCCCCCCAGGCCGCCGCTAACCCGGCGGCCTTTTTCTTTTTGTGGGAGCGAGCTTGCTCGCGACTCCGCCGCCGAAAAATCCCCTTTACCAAAGGGGTGGCGCGCAGCGCCGGAGTGGATTCCGAAGCCTTCGCCCGGCTCTCAGTTCTCAGCCCTCGGCTCTCGACTTCCGATGCCCCCTCACCAGACGAGCAATCCGCCCGCAAACGTCAGCCCCGCGCCCACGCTGCAAAAAATGATCTTATCGCCGTCGGCAAAAATCCCTTCTTCCGCCGCCCAACCCAGCGCCATCGAGACGCTCGCCGCGCTCGTGTTGCCGTATTTGGAAATCGTCATGACGAACTTGTCGTAGGGAATGCCCACGCGCTTGCTCACGGCCTTGAGGATGCGCTCGTTGGCCTGGTGCGGCACGACCCACGCGATGTCTTCAGGTTTCAGGTTTTCCCGCGCGAGCGTCTGCTCGACCTGCTCCGCGAAACCGATGACCGCGTGCTTGAACACCGAGGTGCCGTTCATCTGGAGATAAAAATGCTCGATCTGCCCGCCCCCGCCCACCGGCCACGGCATGCGCGCGCCGCCGCCCGTGCGCTGGATCGCCTCGAACTGGTCGGCATCGCCACCGAGCCCCATGCGGTGCAACCGATGCCCGCCCGCACCGCCCGTCAAAATCGCCGCACCCGCGCCGTCGCCGAAGAGAAATGCCGTCTCGTGGTCCTGCGGATTCGTGATGCGCGACAACAACTCCGCCGTAACGACGATCAGGTTCCTCGCCGTGCCCGCCAAAATAAACGACCGCCCCACCTCGAGCGCGTAAAGCCAGCCCGAGCACGCCGCATTTAAGTCAAAAGCCAGCACGCGCGGAATCCCGAGCCGTCGCGCCAGATCACTCGCCGCCGCCGGCACCGGCTGGTCCGGGATGAGTGTCGCCATGATGATGCCGTCGATCTCGCTCGTTTTCATGCCCGCCTGCCCGAGCGCGTGCTGCACCGCGATCACCGCGAGGTCCGTCGCGCTCTCGTCATCGGCGGCGTAGCGGCGCTCGCGGATGCCCGTGAGGCGCACCATCTCGTCCTCCGTGCGATGCGGGAAGGCCTTCAGGATTTCACTGTTGGCTTGGATTTTGGCGGGAGCCGCGTGCCCTACGCCGGCGATGCAAACCGTATCGGTGGTATTCAATCGGAGAAAATTTAAGGTCTGAAAATTAAGCCTTCCGCTTCGCCAGCAGCCGCGCGACATCGTCGCCCGACACGCGTCCGCCCGGTCCCGTCGCCTCGATATCCGTGATCGTCGCCGGATCGAGCCCGGCCTCCTGCGCGAGCTTAGTCGCACGCGGCGTCCAGATGAGGGCCGCGGCCGGTTTCGCCGCCACTGCCGCCACCGCCACACCTCCTTTGGTTTCCAGATGCCGGAGGCTCACGTCGTCCGTCTCAAGTTGCAGAAACAGCGCGCCCGGCGCCAAAATCTCGCCGGCTTTAACGGGCAGCGCGAGCACCACGCCATCGGCGGGCGCCTCGTATTCGAAGATGGATTTGTCGCTTTCCAGTTCGGCAATCTTCTCACCCTTGGTGATGCGGGCACCGGGTTTTGTTTTCAGCGAGACGACGGTGAGTTCGCTCACCGTCGCGCCCATTGAAGGCACGGGAACGTCGATAATGAAGGTGGCCATCAGAGGTTTGTTGCCGGCAAGTGTGCGGCCGGAGTTGCCGCGGTCAAGGGAGGGCGCGGGATCGAAGTGGCATGGGCATCCTGCCCATGTTCTTTGAATTCCATCTTCCTTAGGCTTGGCTTCGCACGGTCTTCCAAATCGCCAGACATTGCGCGAGCAACTTGGGCAATTCGTCCAGCGGGATCATGTTCGGGCCGTCGCTGATGGCGTTGGCCGGATCGGGATGCGTCTCGATAAACAAGCCGTCTGCGCCCGCCGCGAGCGCCGCTTTCGCGAGCGGCGGCACGTATTGGCGTTCGCCGCTGCTCTTGCCGCCACCGGCGCCGGGCAACTGCACGGCGTGCGTCGCATCGAACACCGTTGGAAACCCGTTTTGCCGCATGATCGCGAACGAGCGCATGTCCACGACGAGGTTCTGATAACCAAAGGTCGTGCCGCGCTCCGTCTGCCAGATCTCCGTCGCCGACCCGTCGCGCAGCTTGCCGGTCACGTGCACCATTTCCTGCGGAGAGAGAAATTGGCCCTTCTTCACGTTGACCGTGCGCCCCGTCGCCGCCGCCGCTAGCAACAGGTCGGTCTGCCGGCACAAAAACGCCGGAATCTGAATGACGTCGCACACCGCCGCGATGTCCGCGACCTGCGCGCGCTCATGCACATCCGTCAGCACCGGGAACCCATACTCGCGCTTGATTAGCGCCAGCAACTTCAGCCCTTCCTCCATGCCCGTCCCGCGCGGACCGCTGACCGAGGTGCGGTTGGCTTTGTCGAAAGAGCCCTTGAAAATCAGCGTCAGCTCCGGATGCGCCCTGCCGATGGCCACCAATTTCTCCGCCGCCGCCCGACACACGCGCTCGTTCTCCAACGAGCAGGGCCCGGCGATGATGAGCAATTTCTTCGGGTCGTAGAGCATGATGGTTTGAAAAAAAGGTGCGCCGGCCTCCAGCCGGCCCCAGCCATTATTTCTTCTTAACCGTCTTCACAACCTTCACCGTCTTCACGATTTTCGCGCTCGGCTTCGCCTTGACCGTCTTCACCGGCTTCACTTTTGCGCCGCCTTTTTTGTTTTTGAGCGTCGCCGCGATAAACGCCGCGAAAAGCGGATGCGCCTTATTGGGCTTCGACTGGAATTCGGGATGCGCCTGCGTGCCGAGGAACCACGGATGTCCCTTGAGCTCCATGATCTCGACCAGATTGCGGCGCGGATTCACGCCACTCACCATCAGGCCGGCGCGCTGGAGCTGGCCGACATAGGCGTTATTCACTTCGAAGCGGTGACGATGACGCTCGCGCACGCTATCAGCCGCGTAGGCCTTGTGCGCCAATGTGCCCGGCGAGAGCGCGCACTCGTAGCTGCCGAGGCGCATGCTCGCACCCTTATCGATGATCTTCTTCTGCTCCTCCATGATCGCGATCACCGGATGCGGCGACTTCGGGTCGAACTCCGTGCTGTTCGCGCCGGCGAGTTTCAGGACATTGCGCGCAAACTCGATCACCGCGATCTGGAGACCGAGGCAAAGGCCGTAATAGGGAATCTTGTTTTCGCGCGCATACTTCGCCGCCGCGATTTTACCTTCGGTGCCGCGGTCACCGAAACCGCCCGGCACCAAAATTCCGTCGAGGCCTTTCAGCGCGCCGAGCCCGTTTTTCTTTTCCAAATCCTCCGCGTCGATGCGGCGGATGTTCACCTTGCAGTTGTTGGCGATGCCCGCGTGCGTGATCGACTCATACACCGATTTATAGGCGTCCTGCAGCTCGATGTATTTGCCCACGACGCCGATCGTCACCTCGTGCTTCGGCGAAAGAATGCGGCTCACGATCTTCTCCCAGATATTCTCCTTCGCCGGCGGATTCTTCAGCCCGAAAAGGTCGATCACGAGCTGGTCCATGCCCTCTTTTTGCAGCGCAAGCGGGAGCTGATAGATCGAGTGATCGACGTCCATGCACTCGATGACGGCCTTAACCGGCACGTTACAAAACATCGAGATCTTGTCGCGCAGATCGTGGTCGAGCGGATGGTCCGTGCGGCATACGAGCACGTCAGGCTGAATGCCGATCTCGCGCAGCTTCGCCACCGATTGCTGCGTGGGCTTTGTCTTGAGTTCGCCCGCCGCCTTTAGGAAAGGCACGAGCGTCACGTGGATAAAAATCACGTCGGTCGGCCCGACTTCGAGCGCGAATTGCCGCATCGCCTCGAGAAACGGCAGCCCCTCGATATCGCCCGTCGTGCCACCGATTTCGGTGATCAGGATATCGACGTCTTTGCCGCCTGAATAAATGCGTTCCTTGATCTCGTTCGTGACGTGCGGGATCACCTGCACCGTCTTGCCGAGATAGTCGCCACGCCGCTCCTTCTGAATGACCGCTTCGTAGATCTGACCCGAGCTCAGGCTGTTGAGTCGCGAGAGTTTACCACTCGTGAAACGCTCATAGTGGCCGAGGTCGAGATCGGTCTCCGCCCCGTCTTCCAACACGTAGACTTCGCCATGCTGAAACGGGCTCATCGTGCCCGGATCGACATTCAGGTAAGGGTCGAATTTCTGGATGCGCACCGTCAGGCCACGCAGCTCCAGGAGCGCGCCCAACGACGCCGCGGTGAGGCCCTTGCCCAGCGACGAAACCACTCCGCCGGTCACGAAGATGTATTTCATCGGCGAGGGATAAACGCCCGCCTCCGCCACGCGCAAGCAAAAGCTCGCCCGCGCCCTGCGCTATCGCAGCAACAGCGCGACCACCGCCGCTCCTCCCACCAGCAAAACCGTAATCAACAGCAGCCACAGCGTCCACTTCAGCACTTTCACCACCAACCAAATCAACACCGCCGCCACGATCGTCACACACGCGACCACGAACCCGTGCGGGTAGTCCGCGAGCGAGTCCACGACCGTCGGCGCTACTTTTGTGAGGGCGAACACCATCACCCCGTTACTTCGCCCGCCCCGCCGCCCTCCGCCAGCAAAATGATTTGCCCCGTCCCACCCCGCTCGCCCAACTCCGCCCGATGCAATCCAAGCCTCAGCTCCTCTGCTGGCTCACCTGCGACGGAGTCCACCTCGACCCCGGCTCCGGCAAGCACACCATTCTCGGCGTCTTCTCCAACATCAAGGCGCACCGTTTCCCCGTCACCCACCCCTTCATGGTCTGGTTCATGACGATCACCGATTGCTCCCCTGGCCAGCACAGGCTCCGCATCTCCATGGGCCTCGACCCGACCCAAATGCAGCCCCTCATCGAGCGCCCCTTCGAGGCCCAAAGCCCCCTCAACCGCATCAATCTCATCAACGAAATCCGCAACCTCACCTTCCCCCAGACCGGCGACTACTCGATCCTCATCGAGATCGACGACGAACCGATCCTCGCGACGAATCTCACCGTCACCGACTGACCTTCTGGGCCTTACCCCCTTAAAACCTACACCTCTTACTCCTCTTAAATGCTTACCAAGCCCTACGATCTCATCGGCGCCGGCAATCCCATCATGGATCTGCTCGCCCGTGTCCCCGACGAATTTCTCACGCAACACGTGAGCGGTGAAAAAGGCGGCATGGTCCTCGTCGATGCCGACGAGATGCACCGCCTCGTGATCCAGCTTCACGCCAGCCCCGTCCGCGCTCCCGGTGGTTCCGCCGCCAACACCACCATCTCCGCCGCCCGCCTCGGCCTCAAAACCCGCTACCTCGGCAAAATCGGCTCCGACGAAACCGCCGACACCTACTACCAGAACTTCCTCGATCACGGCGTCGATGGCTCCCGCTTTAAGCGCGCCCAGCTCCCCAACGCCCGCTGCCTTTCCCTCATCACCCCCGACAGCCAGCGCACGCTCCGCACCTGTCTCGGCGCCGCCATGACGCTCTCGCCCGACGAAGTCAGCACCGCCGATTTCGTCGGCAGCCGCCACGCCCACATCGAGGGCTACCTGATGTTCAACCCCGCGCTCGCCCAAGCCGTCGTCACCTCCGCGCGCGCCGCCGGTTGCACCATCAGCATCGACCTCTCCTCCTTCGAAGTCGTCAACGTCGCCCGCGACTGGCTCATGGCGCAGATCGACCAAGGCGTGGACGTGATCTTCGCCAACGAGGACGAAATCCACGCCCTCTATCAGACAAAAACTCCCGCCTACGACGAACTCGCCAAACGCCTCGCCTCCCACGGTGGCCTCGCCGCCGTGAAGATGGGCAAGGACGGCGCGTGGATCGCCCGCGGCGCCGAGCTTCACCGCATCGAGCCCGTCAAAGTCGCCCAAGCCATCGACACCACCGGCGCCGGCGATGCCTGGGCCGCCGGTTTTCTCAACGGTTACCTCCGCGGTTGGTCGCTCCCCGCGGCCGGCGCCCTCGGCTCCGTCCTCGGCGCCGAGTGCGTCCAGCACATCGGCCCCGCGATTCCCGAGTCGCACTGGCCCGCCGTCCGCACCCGCGCCGCCGCCCTCGCCACGACGTAATTCCGTCCGCAGCTCCGCTTCTTCGCCCCGCCGCGTTTCTCCAAAAAGAACGCGGCGTTTTCATTTCCAGTAACTTTCAGTCGTCGCACCAGTTAATCATTTCGTCGCGCCTCCAGCCATCCCCGCCGCCGCAATCAGCCTCTTACCGCTTACTCCTCTTACAAATGCTCTCCCTCGCCTCCGTCACCAAACGCTACGGCTCCCTCACCGCCCTCGCCGGCGTTTCCCTCAACATCGAGCGCGGCGAATTCTTCGGCCTCCTCGGTCCCAACGGCGCCGGGAAGTCCACCACCATGTCCCTCATCGCCGGCCTGCGCGCGCCCGACACCGGCACGCTCACCCTCGATGGCCAGCCGCTCAACGCCGGCAGCGCCGTCGCCCGCCTTTCCCTCGGCCTCGTCCCGCAACACATCGCGCTCTATTCCGAGCTCAACGCCGACGAAAACCTCCGCATCTTCGGTTCGCTCTACGGCCTCTCCGGTTCTGATCTCCGCGCCCGCATCGACGCCGCCCTCGAAGCCGTGCAGCTCACCGACCGTCGCCGCGATGCCGTTAAAACGTTTTCCGGCGGCATGCAGCGCCGCCTCAACCTCGTCGCGGCATTGCTCCACCGCCCGAAACTTCTGCTCTGCGACGAGCCCACCGTCGGCGTCGATCCGCAGTCCCGCAACGCGATCTTCGAATACCTCGAGCAGCTCAACCGCGACGGCCTCACGATCATCTACTCCACCCACTACATGGAGGAGGCCACGCGCCTCTGCTCGCGCATAGGCATCATCGACCACGGCAAACTCCACGCCCTCGGCACCCTCGACGAACTCCTCACCAAACTCCCCTTTGAGGAAGAAATCCGTTTTCCCGCCACGCCCGCCACCGCCGCCCTCGCCGCCCAGCTCCCCGCCCACGGCGAGCTCACCACCACCACCGACGGCCTCCACCGCTTCCGCCCCCACCCCGCCACCAAGCTCTCCTCGTTCTTTTCGCTCGCCGAGTCGCATGCTCTCCCCGGCCGCCTCTTCACGAGCCAGCGCCCCACGCTCGAAGCGCTCTTCCTGCACCTGACCGGCCGGACACTAAGGGAGTAAGCAGATAAGCTCTACGCGATAAGCCCGCCCTTACTCCTCTTACGTTCTTACACCTCTTACGCCTTATGCACACCATCCTCGTTCTCGTCCGCAAAGACTTTACCAACTTCTTCCGCAACAAGCCCGCGTTGCTCCTCACCTTCGTGATCCCTTTCGTGATGATCTACCTCTTCGGCCAGATCTTCGGGATCAACCGCAAGGACTCCGGCCCCAACGGCATCCCCCTCGCCGTCGTCAATCTCAGCGACAACCCCGGCGCCGCCAAACTCGTCGATGCCCTCAAGGCTGAAAAAAGTTTCCGCGTGCTCACGAAGTTCGTGAACCCCGACAAATCCACGCGCCCCCTTACCGAGGCCGACGCCCGCGCCCTCATGCAGGGGAGTGACGCCCCTTTCCGCTTCGCCCTCGTCATCCCCGCCGACCTCATCTCCACCAAAACCATCGGCCTCCGTTTCAAAATCCTTTCCAACCCCCGCAACGAAATCGAAACGCAGACGGTCAACGGCGTCCTCCAAAAAACCATCTTCACCAACGTCCCCGAACTCCTCGCCCAATCCCTCCAGGCCCGCGCCAAAGATTTCCTCGGCGACGCCCGCCTCCAGAAATTCAACGGCGCCATCGCCGGCGCCGTCGCCGGCACCTTCGGCGGCGACAAAGCCCAGATCGAGCGCGACCTCTCCGGCGGCGACTTCGGGATCAGCCAACTCACCCAATCCCCCAAGCCCGCCGACCCCACCCTCCGCCGCCTCGACCCCACACCCGCTCCCGCCCGCTCCGCGGCCAGCGTTGCCGCGACCGCGTCCGCCGCTCCGAAATCCGATCCCCCAACCCTCGACTCCCACCCTTCACCCGCGGCGTCCGCCGCCGCTCAAATCATCAAGTTCGAAACCGAGCAGGTCGTCGGCGCCAATGTGAAAAGCCCCGCCGCCACCGCCATCGTGGGCGGCTGGGCGATCCAGTTCCTCCTCTTCGCCCTCAGCGCCTCCGCCGTCAGTCTCTTCCGCGAGCGTGACGCCGGCATCTTCCAACGCCTCCTCGCCTCGCCCGTCACGCGCGCGCAAATCCTCCTCGGCAAATTCGTTTACGGCGTGAGCATCGGCCTCATCCAGCTCCTCGTCCTGTTTTTCGCCGGCCGCATCCTCTTCGGCATCGAAGTCGAAAAACATCTCGGTCTGCTCATCCTCGTCTGCGCCTTCGCCGCCGCGGCCTGCACGTCCTTCGGCATGCTTCTCGCCGCCATCGCGCCCAACGCCGAAGCCGCCAACGGCATGGCTACCTTCCTCATCATGATGATGAGCGCCCTCGGCGGCGCCTGGTTCCCCATCAGTCTCATGCCGCAATTCATCCAGCAGTTCAGCAAGCTCACCCTCGTTTACTGGTCGATGGAAGGTTTCTCCAACGTGCTTTGGGCCGGCATGAGCTTCGTCCAACTCCTTCCCGTCCTCGGCATCCTCGGCGGCATCACCGCCGTCGTGATGTCCCTCGCGATCTGGCGCTTCAACCGCGGCAAAATCTTCGAGTAAAAAGCCGGTGGGCGGTGAGAAAAACATCCCCCGGTAGCGTCGCCCCCCCCCCGGCCCGACGCCATTTTGCGTCCGTGGTTTGCGGCCCAATCCCCCTCGGACCCCCGCCAAAAAAACCCACTTCGGCCGACTCGCGATGGTGCCGCGCGCGGTCTGCCGCTGCGTCGAAAAACAGGCTGTGTTCAGCGTTTCCCAAGCTTTCAAAGCGACTGCCCCACGCCTAAACTCCCGCCCGGCACGCATCTTTGCCGAAGATTTTTCTGGCCTTCGACCGTTCCTCCCTCTCTCCAACTTCACAACTTCTACCCGCGTGAATTTTTCCACTTTAAGCGCCCGCGTTTTCTCCGGCTTTCGCGTGGCGATTTTCTTCCCCCTCGTTCTTGCGCTCTCTCTCCGCGCCGCCACCACCCCCGACGCGCCCTTCACCACGCAAGAGCTCTCCCAAGGCTTCACCGAGGGCTCCCTCCTCGCCGTTCC
>JACMRG010000347.1 GCA_014376585.1 Opitutaceae bacterium
CCTGCGGCTGGGGAGGTGGCGGCGCTCATGCGCGCGGCCTTTGCCCGGCAAAAGGGCCTTGTTTTTCGCGCCGGGCGCGAAGCAGTTCTAGCTCCAGGCTCAGTTCGCCGATGCGCCGGTTGGCCTCAATCGAGCCGCGGTTGCGTCGGATCGCCGGGGTCGCGGGCCTGCAACGCCTGCTCTAAATCGTGCAGTCCCCGCTCCCGCCATCCCTCCAGTCGCGGCATCGGCACGGCGGGGTGGTGACTGAGCGCAGCCAGTGCTTCTCCGCGTAGCGGATGCAGCACGACTTCGGCTTTTGCGTTTCGCGCCTCAGCGCGGCGGGGGATTTTCCAAGCCCGAGCCCCCGGAGACTCTGCCGGGCGCTTCATTTCATTCGGTTCAGACTTCGGATTCATGGGCTTTCGGTTTTGCTGTTCCGGGTCCAAGGAAATTGGTGGCGACATACATTCAGATAATTTCCCGGATCAGTTAACGTAAACCTGCGACCGCTTTGTCCGGGAATTCACATGGCAGCACGGTGGCATAGAGGTCCGTGATCTTTCAACCCCCACCGATGCGTTATTACCTCAACGCGCCGTCCAACACCAAAACCCATGCAAACCATATTCCGTTTATTTCCGGTGACGATGTCCGTCGTCACCTGTGCGCTTTTCGGCGCCGCCGCCGCCCATGCACAGCCGACGAGTAGCGTGGGCAAAGAAGATACGGTGCTCCTATCCGAATTTAAAGTCTCAACCAGTTCGGCTTCGGCCTACCAGGCGAAGGAAGCCAACTCGGCGGGCCGTATCCGCCAAGCGCTTAACGAAACGCCCCAATCGATCACGGTGATCACCAGAGATTTCATGGAGGATATCGGGACCGGGCGCGCGCTCGATGCGATGAAGTTTTCCGCGAGCGTGACCGAGGGCCAATTCCCCAATCGTCTCGACCGGCTGACCATCCGCGGGTTTCAGCAGGATCCCGCGCAACAAAGCCAGTTCGTGGACGGTTTCCGCTTCACCGCGATCTCGGCCGGGTTCAACGCGGACTCTTCGGTGCTGGAACGAATCGAAATCGTGAAAGGCCCCAACGCCATCATCGCCGCCGCCGGTTCGCCGGGCGGTTCGATTAATTTCATTTTGAAAGCCCCGAAGTTCAACGACGCCGCATCGTTGAAGATCCAAGTGGGCCAGTATCTCTCCAATCGCATTGAAGCCGACAAGACGGGGCCGATCTCCTTCGGCAAGATCAAGGCGGCCTACCGGATGGTCGCGATGGCAAGCGATAGCAAAGGCTACCAAGGCAACCAACTTGCCCGGACTTACATCGCGGCGCCTTCTTTCACGGTGCTGTTGGGCGATTCGACCGAACTCACGGTGAAATCGTTTTTCATGAAAACACGGGTGAGCGGCCTGAACCTTCCCCTCGATCCACGGGTGGGCGTCGATAATACTCCGGTGCTGTATCCCGGGCTCAACCGACGCTCCCCGCTGCAGGGCCACGACAATCTTATCGTTGGATCGCGGGCGAGCGGCAGTGCGGAACTCACGCACAAATTTTCCGACAATTTCCAGGCCCGGCTCGGGGCCATGGCCGGCGTGCTAACCTCTAGCACCTATGCCGCAGGCCAAATAACCGGACGCTCTCTGGGCGCGAACGTGGGCAACATCGATCCCCTCACCGGCGTTTACACCCCCGGCACGATTTGGACCGTGCGCAATTACGGCACGGCTGCTCAGACGGTGACCTCGGCGGGCGTAGCCCTGCCTGATTTCAACGACCGCGCGGGTTACAACTACACGGTGGGCCGCGCAATCAATCAGGACAATATTGCGAGTGTGCAGAACGACTACGTTTACAAATTGGATCTGCCCTACGGCACGCGCGCTTCAATTGTTGGCGGCGTCTCGGCCAATACTCATAACTATATCAATAGTGGCTACGCCAACCGCAACACCCCGCTCGTTGGCACACTGGACAATCCCGATTTTGTGACCTCGTCGGCCAACGCGCAGGCGCTGCCATTGCTCAAAAACGGAAAACTTGGTGAATTGGAAACCACCAGCCAGGCCTACACCGCCGCAGTGGTGAGATTTTTCGAGGAGAAGCTCATCGCCTCCGCGAGCTACTCCTATTTCGATTACTTGCAGCGCATCAGCGCGACTTCGGTTTTTGGCGCCAATCCGGTGGGCAGGGGAGTGAGCATGCCAGCCACGGCCGGCTACGTGGGCGGGCTCTTCTATCCCACGCCAGGCTACGACAAAATCAAGGGACACAAGTCGAACTCCGCGTTTGGCCTCGTTTACAAACCCCTGAAGAACGTCTCGTTCTTCTACGGTCGTAGCCAAAATACCAATCCGCCGACGCTGAACAACATCGGCGGCACCGCCAGGGCCAACCAATATGGCGATCAATACGAGTTCGGCACGAAGTCGTCGTTCGACGACGGCAAGATCGACGTGACCTTGACCTACTTCAATCTCACGCAACACAACGTCTTTGTTTACGACGTTATTTCGGACAAATATCTGCCTCTTGGCGATGTCACCTCCCACGGTTACGAACTGGAAGTGAACGCGCGGCTCACGCCGGAACTGAGTCTGATCGGCGCGGCATCGGCCTACAAAGCACGCGAAAGCTTCGGCCGGCGCCTTCGGTCGGCGCCCGATCAGTCGGGCGCGGTCGCCCTGCGCTACCAATTCAACAGCGGTCCGCTGAAGAGTTTCTGGGCGATGCTCAGCGCGGATTACCTCGACAAGCGGGCTGGCGAAATTCCCGGCACCATCAATATCGATGCGGCCAGCGCGGCGCCCGGCACGGTGTTGGGCACGGTGAACGGCAGGACGCTTACCGGTCTGCCGGTTCAGCCCTCGTTTTATCTCCAGGCCCGCACCATCCTGAACCTGACGGCAGGCTATAGCATCAGCAAAAATTGGAAACTGTGGGCGAAGGTGGATAACCTGCTCGATAAAAATTATATCCAGGCGTCCCTCAATCGTGGCGTCGCTACGCCCGGAACACCACGCAGCCTCACAAGCGCGGTTACCTACAAGTTCTGACGTTTGCCGAGGCGAAGTAGTCATGGCCGTCGCCCCCTTGTGGGTGACGGCTTTTTTTGTGGAGCTATTTCCCTACGGAACGAATGGCTTCGCGGGCGAGCGCGAGATGATCCCGTGCGTTTGCGTTGGAGGGATCGATCCGCAACGACGCTTCATAGTGGACGACCGCCTCGACCGGCTGACCGGTGATGAGGAGGGCGTTGGCGAGGTTCCGGTGGGCCGGGGCATAGTCTGCTCTCAAGCGTAACGCTTCGCGGTATTGAGCGATCGCTTCGGGCAGGCGCTCCAGCTCGACCAGCGTGTTAGCCAAATTGTAGCGGGTAGTGGCGTTGGCAGGCTCGAGAACAAGTGCTTTGGTGTAGCTCTCGCGGGCTTCGGCGTGGCGGTGTGCACGGGCCAGCGCGACCCCGTAGTTGTCGAGCGCCTCGGCAAAATCCGGCTTCAATCGCAGCGTCTCTTCAAAGTGCGCAAGCGCCTCGGGCAGGCGACCGGTTTGGGCGAGGGCGAGGGCGAGGGCGAGTTTGTGGTGCTCTTTGAAATCGGGTTCGAGGACCAGGGCGGTTTCATAATGCGCGATGGCGTCTTGAACCCGGCCCTCCGCGGAGAGAGCGAGCCCGATGCTGTAGTGCGCCCGGGCGTTGGTGGGCCATTTCTCCACCGTGTCGCTCCAGATCGAAAGGGCGCTCCGATAGTCTTGGTTGCGGCGAACGGTGCCGGCGGTAAGGGCGAGGGCGGCGAGGAAGAAAACCGGCAGGCTGCGCCTGCCCGCGAGGGAGTGTGCACCTAGCACTACCCCGGCGATCACGGCGGCGAGCGGCAGATACATGCGGTGCTCGGCGATGGTTTGGGTGCGCAGCGGCACAAAGCTGGAGCTAGGGGCGAGAATTACGAAAAACCAAGCGCCGAGAAATCCGAGCGCAGGTTTGCGATGAAGCGCGAGCGCCGTGCCCAGGAGGAGTGCGATTATGAGGACGCCTTGGGGAAACACGTCGGCGAGCGCGCGCACGGAGCCGCTGCCGTAGTCCATCACCAGCGGATGGGGCCACAGAGAAAGTTTAAGATACAGCCCGATCGCCTGGCACTGGGTGAGTAAGTAAGTCCAGGAACTCATGCCCAATCCGAGACCTACGGTGCCCCCGCGGTTGCCAGTGCCCGCCATCAACCAGGCGAGGGGAAGCCAGGTGGCAAAGAGCGCGAGGTGGGTCGCCCGGCGCTGCCGCCACGCTTCGCGAAACGAGCCCGCAAAGAAGGTCCGGTCGCAAAGCAGGATCATCACCGGGGCGGTGACGATCACCTCCTTGGTGCCGACTCCGAGCAGACAGACGACGACCGAAAGCGTAAACCAGCCGACGGGCCGGGCACACTCGGCGCCCCGAATAAAGGCGTAGAGCGCCAGAAGGTAAAATAATCCCACGAGCGATTCAGTTCGCTGAACGGTGAGCGTGACCGATTCAGTGAGGAGGGGGTGCACCGCCCACAACAAGGCGGTGGTGAAGGCCAAGGGCAGAGCGGAGAGCCGGAATCGCGGTGCGATCCCTGGCCGGAGTAGAATGCGGCGAACGAGGCCGAACAGCGTCAGGCCCGCGAGCGTGTGGATGAGGAGGTTGGCGGCATGGTAACCGCGAACGTCGAGCCCACCGTGGGAGTGGTTCAACGCGAGCGAGAGATTGTAGATCGGGCGGCCGATGGCGGAAGTGCCTTTATCGGTCGGCGGATGGAGCGCGGTGCGGAAACTTTGGATCGAAAGATTTTCTACAATGGCAGGGAGGTCGTCGAAAACGAAGGGGGCGTCGAAGCTGTTATGATAAGCTACGAGCGCGGCGAACACGATGAGGCCGACGCAGAGATATCGGTTCCTAGGGGGTTCAGGGGTGTTCACGGGGGTGATCTGAAATCATAAAAAATGCCGGCGGGAAATGTCTCCCGCCGGCATGCGATGTCAGTTTTTCTGCGGTGACGAGTGCGTTCAGAAATTGGCGCCAGCAAAAAGCCGCACCGTCCGGGGCGATTCCCAATAAGAAGAATACCAATCCTGCCGGTTCGTGAGATTCACGACATTGAGGCCAAACTCTGTGCGGTAACCCCATATTTTGGCCTTATAGCCGAAGTTGAGGTCGTAAACGATCCGCTCCGGCACCGAAGTAAGCACGAGCGTGGGTGTGCTGGCCGGCACGCCGCCCACCGTGGCAAAAGTGAAGTTCTGGGAAGCGCGGGGACCGCTGTATTTGACTCCGACAAGCCCCCAAAATCCTTTGAGCGGTCCGCGCCGGCTCTCATAGCGGACGAAGCCGCTGGCCTCGTGCTTGGAATTGTCGTTGGGATCGGTCCCCAAGTAGATATTTTTGTTCAGATTTTGCGCGGACACGGACTGTTGTTGCGCGAGGAAGCCGGGGTTGGGGCTGCCGGGGATTCCGAGGTCTCCGATTTCGGTAAACTTGCCCTTTTGATTCGTGAAGGTGGTGCGCAGTCGCCACTGGTCGGTGATAATGTAGTCCACCTTCAGGTCGTAGCCTTTTGTCGCGATGCTGGTTTTGGTGTTGGCATTAAAGCCCCACGTGTAGGTGCTGCCGTTGGCGGGGTTGTAGGGGAAGTTTTGGTAAGCGAGCGGAACGGAGCGGATGGTGTCGGCGATCTCGGTTTCAAAGTAGGAGGCGTCAAATTGGATCTTCCGTTTCCAGAGGGTGGTATGGGTGCCTATCTCCTTGTTCTGCGCGTGCGGCGGATCCATCGGGCGGCCCTCGCCATCATAAGATGAGTAGGCGGGGCCAGGATCGGTCGAGGCCGAGGCGTTGACGAAGACGGTGAAGTGCTCGTTTTGAATGTAAGAAAGGTTATAGGAGGGGTCCGCGTGTTTGACCGGGGCTTTGCGCATGACGCCATTGGGCGCAGCATATGGATTGCGCAAAGTGCCGTCGGGATTGGTTCCGGTGGGTGCCGGTCCGGACCAAAGAAAATTGCTGGCGGGGTCGTAGATACGCGCCTGTCGGTCGCTGCGGACATCGGAAAAACCAATAATCGATTGAAGCCTGCCACGCCAGTATGAGCTGGCCAAGTTGATGTAGAGCACGCGGTCGATGAAGTGACTCGTCGTAAACGCGGTATAGCCGTTGGCCGAAGTCGTGGGCACGGGATATTTGGCGTAGAGGGCCGGATCCCAGCGTTTGACGGTAGTAAAGTCGGCGAGGCTGCGGTATCGGCTTAGGATAAGGTCGGCGGACAGGTTATTCCATGCGGCGTTGGTGTAGTCGTAGGCGTAGCCGGGAGAGTTGGTGTCCGATTTGTAGGACTGCCAAGTCGCTCCCGCAATGACCCGGTGGTCGGTCTTCAGCACATTCAGGTGGTAATACATTTCGGCCTTCCACATCGGACGAAAATTGAAGCCGTCGTTCTGTATGTTGTTGGGGCGAATCTCCAGCACCTGATGGTTGGCGTCCGGCGTGATGGCGCCCGCAGGATCAACTTTCGAACCGCGTAGTAGGGCGATGAAGCGCGGATCGGTGCGAATGCTCGCGGGGACGTTGGTATTGTCGTTCCAGTTGCGCACGGCGATGGTGTAGCCGCGACTCTTCACCCGCTTCATTTCCATATTATAACCGGCCCATATTTGGAAGTCGCGCGAGAAGGCGTGATCGATGCGCAGAGTGTGGCCGTAGTTGTGCTGTTTGGAGTAAGTGCCGGGACCGTCGAAGCGGAAGTTTTTGAGATCAGGATTTATGAGGACACGATTGCCTTGGTTGGTGTTGCTGCGACCGGGGATGGTGTAACCGTAATTTTGGGTCGCGCCATTCGCGTCCACATAGGTGCTGTTGTCGGTGATAAGACCACCGCTGGCGCGGCCGCTGCCGCCGAGGTTGTCGCGAGTGATGTATTGGTAGTCGAAACTGAGCTTTATTTTGTCGCGGGGGGTTGCGTGGAAGACGATCGAAGGACTCCAAACGAGTTTTTCGTGAAACGCATATTTGGGCGAATAGCCCGTGCCGAAAATCGAATCGCCACGTTGGTAAGCCAGTCCCGTAAAAAAAGAGGCTCGGCCATTCGGGAGCAGAGCGCCCGTGGCCTGAAATTCGGTCCGATAGTAACTGTGATCGCCAAAATACTGCCGGAAGTAGTAGGTCGGACGGCCCTGAGGTTCGGGTGTTGAGTAGCTGACGGCTCCGCCGTTGGAGCCGTATTCGTAAAGCGCTCCGGCCGCCCCTTTGATGATGTCAATACGTCCGACGGAGACGGTGTCCGTGCCAAAGCTACGTTTGAATCCGTCCTTGTTGGGGAGAGCGGCATTGTTTCCACGAATCTGGATGTAAATATTATCCGGCTGGTCTTCGGACTGATTGCCCGTGCCACTGGTGAGCTGGACGCCGCCGGCGTAGGCGAGCGCATCGCGCATATCGGTCGATCCGATATCGCGCATAAATTCGGTCGTAAGCACGTCAACCTGCATGGGAAGTTCATTGAGTGGCACGTTGTAGCGGGTGCCCGCAGAGCTGCTCACCGCGCGGTAGGGATCGTCTTCGCCCTTCACTTCGAAAACATTCAGGACGACGGTGCCTTCCTTGGTTTTATTTTCGCCTTCCGTCGCGACGGCCCTCGCTTCGTTCTTTGTGGCCTCCTTCTTTGCGGGCATATCGGCCGTGGGTGATTGTGCGATGCCTTGTGCCAAGCCAAAAGAGGAACTCAACACTAGGGCCGTGATAACTAACAGTGCGGTCGTTTTCATACTGGGGTAGGTTTCCGCGCAAAGCCGCGTTCATGCTTGGCGGATTGCCAAATGCCGGGGTGGCGTCTGACGCGCGGCAACCCACCGGGCTACCCAGTTGCAGGCGAGGGGAGTTTCAGTTTACGTTAACCCGAAGGGCGATGCCCTACGATTGAAGGCCTGAAAACCGAGACGAGGGCCTGACAATCAGGGCGACGGCTTTACTTCGCGATGGAACGGAGGGTGCGACCCTCATTCCACTCGCCGATGACGAGTTCCACCTTGGGGTGAGCGGGCGCCTGAAAATCGCGCATGAGGATGCGGCCGATAAGCAGCTCAATCGCGGTCGCACCCATGAGAGAGGTGTTCTGGCAGATTCCGCTGTAGCGCAGGCGGTCGGGGTTGAGATCAAGTAGCGCGAGTCCGATGTCGCGCGGCACGCGGAGGCGCGCAGTTTTAAGGTAGGCCTCCACGCCGGCAATGTAGGCGGGAAACTGATGGAGCACGATGACATCGGGCCGGTGCGCGGTGAACCAGTGATGGAAACTGGCCTCGTCCCAAGTATCGGCGCGAAGGACGGGTGGGTGTGGTGGGGAGAGATGGCGCTCGGAGGTGCTCAGGTAGGTGGCCGAGTAAGCGTAGTCGGTGCGGCGATCCCCGTGAACGAGAATGCAGAGGCCGGGCCGGCGGTAGCCGCGCCGCAGCAGCTCATCAAACAACAAGCGGGCATCGTAGGTGAAGTGACTGGAAACACGATGAAGCGGACCTGGAACGCTTACGCTGAATGTCGTAACAGCGAACTTCCGCAGCTCAGGCGGGAAGGATTGGTCGGGCTCAAGGCTGCCCAAACAAAAAAGGCCCTGAATTCCGCGTGTCTCAAGTATCTTCCGAAAACGCATCGGCGTCATCCCGGGTCGGAGATACCACAAATATTCCAGCTTATAGCCGTGAGAGGCGGCACATTTCACGGCGCCGTCGAATAAATGTTTGAGATAGGGGCGTTCGCACCAAGGGGCTTCCGCCGGATAAAAGCTGAAAGCGCCAAGTGTTGCGCGATAAACGGGGACGGAGGATCGGCGCACTTCCCCCATGAGCTCGGCCAGTTTTGCGTTGGGGATGTAGCCCAAGGCCCGGGCTTGCTCGCGAATACGGTCCTTCAATCGAGGAGAGACCCGTGGGCTGTCCTTGAGCGCGAGCGAGACGGCAGTAGGAGAAATTGCGAGCAGACGGGCAATTGCGCGGACACTCATCGCCGCGAAGCGCGCGGGAGAACGGGCAGGCTGGCAACGTTGTTTAGACCACTTGCCCGGTTGGGCGTCCTAAGCGGAGAGAAACCAATACCGTTTGCGGAGGCAAAGAATGTCGTTTTGCCGGCCGCGCCGCCTTTTTCAGAAGGGATGAGTCGCACAGCCGACGGTCGAACGGTTGCGCGGTATCAAAGTAGGGTAGACGCCGTTCTGCGCGTGCGAGGGCGTAGCCCAGGAGGGTGGCGATGGTGGAATCGGGCGGAAGAAATCTCATGGGGAAGGCGGAGCCTGGGCGGCCGCGCCTGCCGTGATGAGGGTGCGGCCGTGCGCATCCTGCGTGAAATTTAATTCCTCTGCGTGCGTGCCGCACGTGAGGGTGAGGCGGCTTCGGTCGGCGTTCCACGCCGTGACCGGGAGGGGGGCGCCCGAGCGGAACGGAAAGAGCAGGATCTTGAAATCAGGGGCGGCGGAGCGGCTGGGGATGACGAGGCGTTTATCCAGACCGAAGGAACGGGCGCCGCTCAGGGCGCCGTTGGCGGCTTCGGGCATCAGCGTGTCGCGGCGCTCGAACTCCTCAAGGCGGATTGACGGGCGTGAAGGGTAGTCGCGGGCGGCCCGGGGTTCGTTGAGGCCGAGAGCGCGCACGAGCAACATCCGGTCGCCTTTGCTGGGTTGGGCGCGGCCCGCTTCGTCGCGCTGCACGGTGGCGTCGCAAAGGACGATGTCGTTACCGTTGAGCGAGACCACGGCGGTGTCGGGCCCTGTCTGCATGAGCCACTCATAGAGGCGCTCTTGATCGTCCTTTTGCACGTCGTCCACGATGAGGGCGTAGGGCTGGGGGGCCCGCGCGAAAACGACGGTGCGGTAGGCGCGTTGCACGGGATTGTGCGGAAAGCGGACGGGCCACGAATCCTCGTCCCAGAGGCGCGGATCGGTTCTTTCGAAGCCTTGCCAGAATTTGACGACGCCGGGTCGCGGGTCGCGTTCACCTTCTGCGGCGGCGTGCTCGGCCTGAAAATCACGGGCCCCGCCGCGGTAGCTGTCCCACCGTGCAAAAGCAAAGCGGGTAAAAGTGTCGGGGTTTTCGGTGAGAATCTGTTTCGGCCAGAACCAATCGTAGGCGGGTTTCATGTCGCAGGCGGCGATCAGGAGGCGACCGTCGTCCTGGAGACCGAGCCAATTTCCCGGGCCCGGCCAGTAGCCCTGGCCGAGGCCGTCGATGAGAATGCCGTTGTGGTGGCGGGTCTCGACGGAGCGGAAATAGTCGTTGGCCCATGATCGACCGAGCGCGGAAAACGTGAAGGCGCCGCGGTCCGCGTGCTCGTGGCTGGCGCCGACGGAATCGGTGCGGCATTCAAACTGGAGCATGGCGGCGTCGGGCGTCCACGCGCTGCGCGTGATCAGCGAACTGCGCTCGGGGTCGAAGAGCGTCATTGGGAGCCGAAGCGCCGCGGGATCGTTGCTTTCTCCGATCGCGATGTCTTCGAGCGCGGGGTCGGCGTCGGCCCAGAGCAACGGCTCGATGAGATGGAAATTGCCGATAAACGGCCGGCGGCCGGGCGCGGATTTGACCAGGCTATGCCAGACGGTCTCAATCTTGGGGTCGCGGGGGAAAAAATAACGCCACATTGAAAGCGTCCAAATAGCCGGCGTGCCGTCTCCGCCGTCGCCGTGACTGGTCCATTTGTCCCGCCCCGGTTCGTTGGTGTGAAGATACCAGTCGACCATCGCGCGGTGGTGGCCGTGGACGAGGAGGTTGTCGCCACGCCGGGCGGCGGCGACGAAGAAGGGATTGGCCCAGACAAAACCAAACTGCGTGTAGCCGACGGCTTCGGTGGACATACCGGTCGGAGAAATGCCGTAGGTAAGGTAGTCGCGCGCGATCTCGACACCGAGGCGGTAAACACGGGCGTCGAAGCCCTCTTCTCCCTCGATGGCGAGGGCGAGCAGCGGTTGTTGGAGGCCGACGGCGACCCAGTTCCAATTCCTAAAGTGATGGGGCAGGCGCGCGCCCAACCAGAGTTTGCCGAAGGTGGCTTGCGCGATCACGCCACGCACGGTGGCGCGCTGCGCTTCGGTCATGTAGGCGTGGGCGAAATCGTAGCCGTAGCCGAGCAGGTGACCGCCGACGCCGTCACGCAGGCCCTGGTCGGAAATGCCGGTGCCGGTCGTGGGGCCAGAGGTTTTTGCGCGCCACACGTCGTCACCCATGGGCAGGGCCAGTGAACGTTCGAGGCTAGGCCGGATCAGCGCCGCGTAGGTGGCGATGGCGGGGGCGACCTTCCGACCGCGTGCGAGATCGTCGGTGATGAGGGCGTCAAACGCTTCGAGCACAAATGCGTAGAGGTAGGGCTGGTAGTGGCCGATGGCGGGTGGCAGGCCCTTGTGCGCCAGGATCAGGGAGTTTGCACCCGCGACGTCGCCGATGGAGAGCCGGGCGTAGAGTTCGCTGCCCCAATCCTTCGGATTGCGGATCGTGGAGTCGAGCCGGGTTTGGAGCGTCGCGTAGAGCGCGCGGCCGACATTGGTTTCCTTCAGGCGTCGGCGGAGATCGGGTAGGTCTTCAGGGCTGATCAAAATCCGGGGATGCACGCCCGGGGCGGGAACTTTCGAGATACGCGAGGGCGCGAAGCCAGCCAAGTCGGAGGTAACCTGCACGGACGGCGAGGGCGGGAACGCATAGACGCCGTTGAGGATTTCGTCTGCGCTCAATTCACCGGGCAGGTGGCGCGGGATGGGGGCGGCGGCGAAAATTGCCGGGACGAACGCGAGCGGCGCAAAAACTAGGCGGAGGCGATTCATGAGATGCAAAGCCGGGGGGACGCTGGGGTTTTTTCGCGCGGGCCACGCGGATGGGGGGGGACCGACGACGAGGAACCGGCGTCGAGGTTGCCGAGTGAATCAACTATTCTATCGGTATCACGGAGGGTGGAGATGCCGGTGATTCGCGCGATCAGTAAAATGCGGCGCCGGAAGGCGCGGCTTGGACAACAATCGTTTTTACTGTGATCGCCGGAAGGGCTCCGTCGCTTTTGTGGTGAGGGAAAACGAACGCGTGACCGTTGGCGCGGTTTGCACCGCGGGCGCCACCGAACGGCCCCACTGCCAAGCGGTGACGGTGACTGCGACGGGCAAACGAGTGCGCGGCGGGAGTGGCGTGAAGCGAAGGCGTCCCTGCTCAACGACAGCGGGACCCGCTACGACGAAAAATTCTACCGGCAGGTTTGATCCGACCGTAGCCGCTAGCGGCAGGAATGCCGTGCCGACGACTTGATCGCCGATGGCGGGGAACGTGATCGTCTGTGCGGTTCCGGCGCTATTGGGTTTGAAATCGATATAGCCGGGCTGCACCGCTGCGCGGATGTCCCGCGTGCCCGCGTGTCGGACTGCGAGGCAAACCGGGCTTTGCGGCCAGGTGCGATCTAGGGCGATCCGAAATCGTTCACGTCCGAGCGGCGCCACGGGACCGCAAATCCATTCAACGGAGGGGGTGCCGGGAGCCTGCGCGAGAAGTGTCCCGGCGCCAATAAAATTGGCCGGAAGGGCAGGCAGCAAGCCGCCCCTCACGGTGAAGGACACGCCGTCGGCTCCCGTCGCGATCGGGACCGGGTGTGTGATGCCGCGGAACAGCATCGGCGCTGGTTTGCCGTCCCCGTCGAGATAAACAGGGATCTGCGTCGCCGCTCGCCAATTGATCGCGGCGCTGGCGTAGGCGGCTTGGGCGAGGGCGGCGTCGAAAAACCAAGGGAGAAACCGCTGCTCCGGTCTGGCGGCACTGAATGCGACGGGCAGCAGCGGCTCGTGGCCCGGCAGGGCGAAGCCCGTGACGAAACCGCGGCGTAAATCCACCGGAATCAACGGCTGCGAGGGATCGGCGGGGACGCGGGTTCTGACGGCGGCGATGATGTAGTCGGCGAACGTGTGCGCCATCGACTCGGTGCAGTCGAAGTGACCGCTGTTTCCTTCGATGAGGAGGCTCACCGGCCAGTCGGGAAATGCCGCGTGTTCCTTCATGATTGCGCCGTAGAAGGAAAGGTTCTGCCAGCGAATAAGAATGTCGGCTTTCTCCTGGTCCCATTCCTGCGCGGTGCCCACCGCGACGAAGATGGGCGTGGTGCGATTCTTGGCGAAGTAGTGGGCATTCTTGACGTAGATACCGGCGATGCATCGCGCCGGGGCGCCGTCGAGCAGTTGGTCCACCATCAACAGGTGGCCGGACTCGCCCATGGGCAGCCAGGGCACGGTGGCCACTTCTTCGTAGCCCGAGGTGGACGCCAGACCGTCGAGCAGGCGTTGGAGGAAAGCGACGGGTTGCGCGACGTCCTTGCTCTTGGTGTTGAAAAAACTGGGCGTGCACCAGACGATGCCGAGGTCGCTGGCGGTGCAGGCGGCGCGAATGGCCGGGTGGCCGACCAGGGTGTGCTCCGTGACATTTTGCCCGAGAATGAGGAGCCCTCGGAGCCGGCGGCACGTTTCCGGAATCCACAGATAGGCGGCGGGTTTTACGGTCTGGCCATCGGCGTAGGTGAAGGTGTCGCGCTGCACGAATTGAAACACCTGATTCTCGGGTGTGCGCAGCGGCTCGTTCGCGCGGGCGGAAGACCATGGGATCAGGCCGCTCCCGACGAGAGCGATCATCGCGACGCTGAAGGAAACGCGCAGGCGGTGGCAGAGGGGAACGTTCATCCGCGTTTAAGTGGGAATTATTTGCGATCCAAGATGTCGTAGTGCAGGCCCGCGTCGTTCGCGGCGGTGATGGGTGCGAACCGGCCGACCGCCTCGTCCGTGGGCAGCGTCGGGCGATACTCGTCGCGGTAAAGGCCGATTTGATCGAACGGGATGGGGGTGAAGCCGGGCAAGTCGCGGAGAAGCTTTGCGTCGGGACGCAGGTGAAAATCGTGTCGGGCCAGATCGCCGAAGCCGGCCTCGATGGCGCTGGCGTAAACGGCGTTGGCTCCGGACGCATAGCCGGCGGCAACGGGCGTCTCCTTGCCGTCTTTGATTTCCCGCCAGGTCGACGGTGCTTTGCAAGCGATCACCACGTTATTTTCGATCCGGCCCGCGCCGGGCTCGGCGCTGACGAACGCGAATCCCAGGGTGGATTGCACGGCGATGTTGTTGCGGCAGTCGATGGACTGCGGATTTTTCGCCTGCGTGCCGATCTTGTAGAGGAAACTCGTGCCGCGTTTGCCGCCGCGGCTCTGGAGGAACGCAATGTTGCCAAACACAGTCATGCCCGGGTGATCGTGGTCGAAGTAGATGCCGTCGCCGTCGTCACTGCTGTGCATGAAATTGTGGCGGAGGGTGTGACCGCCGAAGCGCCCGTAGATGTCGTAGCTGTAGAACGCGCCGGCATCATTGGAGACGGTGCAGTAGCGAAAGACCTCGTTGAACTCGAAGGTGCTGTCCCAACTGCCGAAGAGCACGCCGGCGTGCGGGGTGTCGTGAATGAGGTTGTGCGCCACGAGCATTCCGACCGCGACATGGTGGCCGCCGCCACCGCCTCCGGTAAATCCGCAGTTGATGCCCGGCGCATAGACCCGCTCGATCTGGCCGAAATGGTGGATGTGGTTGTTGACCGCGCGATGCCCGGCCGCGACGCGGGGCGCGCTTTTTTCGTCGCCGCCGCCGAGCCAGACACCGCCGGCACCGAGGTTGTAGAGGTCGCAGCTCAGCACGGTGTTGTTTTTCCCGCCGTCGAGCACGACGCCATAACGGTCCACGTTTCGCACCGTGCAACCGGCGACGAGCACGCCCTCGCCGCCCTTTACTTCGATGCCGTGGCCGAGCGAGCCCTCGACGGTCAGACCGCGCAAAGTGAGCTGCGAGGCGCCGGCTACCCGCACCACCGGCTCGCTCGAGTCGGCGAGCAGGATCTCCGCCCCTTCGAGCGGGGAGGGCGGGAGCAGGTAAAGTTTCCGGTCTACGAAGTCCACGCACCACTCGCCCGGTTGGTCGCACTCCTCCAACAGATTGATCAGCCAGTAAGCCTCGCGACCACTGCCGGCGGGGCGGCTGTATTTGTTGCCGATGCCTCCGGGCACGGGTTTGGCCAACGTCACGGTGTGCGCCACGGTGTCGATGGCGCCTACGCGCACGGCCTCGTTTTGCCACGCGACCCGCCAATAGCCTTTTAACCAGACACCGCGGTCCAAGACGCGCGACCAGCGGCCGTGCGCTGCGGCGAACTCTTCACGAAACTCGAAGACGCCACCAGGAGCGCCGGGAGCGAGTTTGGTGACGGCCGTGGGCGCGCGCCAGTTGGCGTCCTTGGGGCCGCCGGCGTTGTCGAGCACACGCCGCATCGTCAGGGTGCCGGTCCCGTTGGGATAACGTGCGAGCGGTAGGCGCCGGCCCCCGATGAACAGATCGACCAGACCACCTCCGTCGGTGAACACGTCCGGTAACTTGTCGGCGTGTTTAAGGCCCAGCGCGGGGAGATCGAGCGCGACAATCCGGCCCCGGGCCGCAGCGGGAATGCGAGCGAGCGTTGCGTCGTCGGTAACGACCTTGAAATCAGCCGCTGCGATCCGACGCGCGCCGATCAACCGCACCGTCGCACCCTCGGCGGCTCGGTAGGTCGTTCCGGAATCCTCCGGTCCGAGCATCAAGGGCGCGCTGAGGAAATAATCGCCGGCGCCCAGCCACACGGTGACCGGGGCGTCCGGGGCGCCACGCCGAGCGGCGCGAGCGGCGTCGCGGGCTTCGATCAGCGTGTTTTCGCCCGGTGTCACCCGCAGGTCCGCCGCGAACGCACCCGTTGCGAGCGCGCCCAAGCCGAGAACGGCGCAAAGCCTTGCGCGTGCGGAGGAATTGGGAAGCGGAAGAAAGCGTTTCATCTTAAAAACTAAACGTGTTCGTGAGGATGAACTGCCGCGGGTCCTGGTAGCGGTAGGTGATCGGGGCGAGGGTGCGGGGATGGGTATTGTTGACGATCAACTCCCGCTGCTCGGTCAGGTTGTTCACGTTGAGCTGGATATTCCACCGCACTTTTTTCCCGAGCAGTGGCAGCGTGTAGGCAATCTGTGCGTCGTAGACGTTTTGATCGGTGGCGTTGACGGTCGCGACACGGTCGATCACGCGGCCATTCCAAGTGTCGGTGTAGTCCGTGCCCGGCGCAAAACTGTAGTCAGAACGAGCGCCGGCGACGCGGCCCCGGCGGATGCGGACGCCGGTGCCGACCGAAAGACCCTTCACCGGGCCCGCGCGAAAATCGTAGCGCGTGCGCAGGTTGATGCTGTGCAGAGGATCTCCGACGAAGCGTTTGTTCTCGAATACATGCGGATTGTCGAAAAACGCCTGCTCTGTGTCCACGATCGCCTCGTTGATGCTATCGGTATTGGCGGTGAAGTCACCGGTCGACGCGATGAGCGCGGGGGTGTTCCAGTCTTGGAACCCGGGTGCCTTTTGGGGCCGCGGGAGATTCACATTTTGAGTCAGCGATAAGTCGGCGTATTTCTTCCAGTAGGCTTTGTGCGTGTCGATGTAGGCGCGGTATTCGCGGGCGATATTGGAGCGCACCGATTCGTTTTTTGAGTAATTTGCCGACACGGACCAACCGGGAACGATCTGGCCCACCACCTCGAATTCCAGGCCGCGGCTTTCAGAATCTTGGGTGTAGCCTTGGACTTGGTTGATGATTTCGGCCTGACGTCGCGCAAAGGTGGTCTCGTCGTCGTTAAGGGCAGTGGAATTGGCGAGGGCGTTCCAGATGTTGACGACGTTGCCTTTGTTGAAGCCGGAGAACCCAAATTCGTTTTTTGAGACCGTGTGGAATTTAGTCGCGGTGACAAAGATCCGGTTCTTCAAGAGACTCAGTTTCACGCCGTAGTCCGAAGTCCTTCCGGACGGCGACGGCTGCAGATCGGCGCTCGTCGTTTTTCGCGGATCGCTCGGCGTCACGTAATTGGTGCCCGGGGTGCTGAGACTGCTCGACTGATTGTAGAAAACGGAGAACCAAGCGGTCGCGTGGAGCACAGCCCCCGCTGTGCGCGTCTGTCCGCTGAACGCGTAAGATTTTGCCCTGCTCGGGTCGACCGGTATCCAGACGCCGGTGGTCGGCGCGAGGGCTTCGCCGGCAGGATCACGCGTGGCGACTCCCACCCAGTTTTTAAGCCGGTCCTTGCGGTAACCGAACGTGCCCACGAGCCGATCTTTCAGCAGATACAATTGGCTCACGGCCATGTAGGCGCTGGTGTTGCGGTCTGAATAGCCGATGTTGCCCTGCGAGCGATTGAACTCGCGCATGTAGATATTAGTGACCGCGCCGCTCGTCGGGTCTTGGTAGCTGGTCGCACCGGACAAATCATAGGGGCCGGGGATGCGAAAATTTGGATCATTCAGGGCGCTGAGGTCCTTGATGTAGTAACGGTAGTAGGCCGTGTTGGCGCCGTTTTCGGGGGTGGGATTGAAAGCACCGCCGCTGGTTATTGCAGCGCCCTTTAACCAGTATTGCTGCAGAATCTGGCTGCGGTTTTTCGTGTTCGCCATTTCTCCGAGACCGGCGATGCGCAGGGTGAATTGTTCATGTAATTTCTTCTCATAGGAGAGCGTGATACGACCCTGATTTACCTGTGAACTAGTGGGCCGGTGGTCGGGTGTGACGTCGAAATAATAAAGCTGGTCGGCGGGTTTGAGCTGCCCGGTAGGAAGGTAACGGTTGGTATCGGCGGCGACGCCGTAGTGGTTCCACGAGGCGAGATTGCGCGTCTCGCCACGACTGGTCTGGCGGTTGTAGCCGAGTTCGAGGTTTAGGTCGCGCGCCAACTCGCGTTGCAGCAGCGCGGTGCCGTTTTTCACCTTGAATGCGCCGCGCACCCAATTGGCCTCCATGACGGCCTCCGGATTGCGCCGGCCCATTTCAAAGTCGTTTGCGAGGAGTCCGCCGGAAGCCGATTCGGAGAAGGTAAACTGCCGGTAGTTTTGCGCGAACGGAAAGCGATCGCTGACTACGACCCAATCGCCGCCCGAACGCTCCTGCACGCCGATAACATTGGTTGTGCCCGTGTCGCGGATGGGTGTGCCCGGGGTGCCGGCCGCACCCGGCGTAAATGCTCCGCCCGGCGTGAAGTTCGCGGAAAAATTGTTAAAGATCGGCTGACCGTTCGCATCCCAAGTCGACTTCAGATCGTTCCCGAAGAACGGACGTGGCACAAAGCGCTTGATGTCGCCGCGCTCGAATTCGGCCTTGAACGTGGTTTTACGGTCAACCTGCCATTTCGCCGCGAGGAAAATACGGTCCTGATCGTTGTAGCCGGCCGCCCGCCACGATTCCTCGCGACCGCGCAGGAGGACGGTTCGCAGGGCAAACTTACTTTTGATCGGAACGACATTTGCATCGGTGATCCAGCGTTGGCCTCCCCATGAGTCGATCCGGTTGGAAAAACTGTAGGCGTTCTTCGTCGTCTGCGCCTGCTTGGTCGAGACGTTGATTTTTCCCGCCGGGGAACCGAAGCCATAAAGGATGGAATTCGGTCCGCGCGAAACCTCCAGCCGGTCGGCCATATAAAGATCCACCTCCCCGGGCGCTCCGAAGAAATTGATGCTGCGGCCACCGCCCGGCAGCCCGCGGATGCGAATCGAGCGGGTGCTGTCGTTGTAACTGTCGCCGACCGGACCGGCGGCGCGGGCGTCATCTGTCTCCATCCGCGTGCCGACGCCGTATTCCACCGCGCCTTCGATGCTGGTGGCCGCGATGTCGCGCAGGAATTCGGCGGTCATCGGACTGATCGCGGCGGCGACGTCCTTTAGGTTAGTCCGGAGACGCGAGCCGGAAAGTGTATCCTGGCCGGCGTAGCCGGAATCCTGCGTGACGTTCACCTCGAAGGGCGAGAGCGCGATCGTGGGCTCGGCGGGGGTCGTGGGCGTGGCTTGAGCGAAGCCAGTTCGGGGGATCAAGAGGCACGTGCCCAGCATGGCACCTGCAAAGAAACTCAGGGGATAGCGTTTCATGGGGTTGGGGGTTGATTGGGGACTAAGAAATACCCGGTCGGCATGGATGCCGCTAAGTCGTCGCGGCGGGCTCCAGTTGCAGCGGTTCGAGGCTTGGCACCGCGAAATGGAAGATGGTCCATGCGACCAGATACGACGAACCCGCGATGAAGAAGAGGGCGGTGAAACTGCCGGTCGTCGCGAGCAGATAGCCCGTCAGCAGCGTCATGATCGCTGTGCCGATCTGCCCGGCCGCGCCGCCGAGGCCGGCGACGGTCCCGATGGCTTGTTTTGGAAACAAGTCGGAAACCGTGGTGAAGAGATTCGAGGTCAGTCCCTGGTGGGCGGCGTGCGCGAGACCGACGAGGCTGATGACCAGCCAGAGGCGGTGCGTCTGTGTCACGAAGATCACCGGCACGGTGCAAAGACAGCAAATCAACATGGCAACCTTACGCGCGCGGGTGATCGACCAACCGCGCCTGATCCAGTGCGTCGAGAGCCACCCGCCGCCGACGCTGCCGAAATCGGCGATGAGGTAGATCACGATGAGCGGCAGACCGAACTCTTTCAGACTAAGCTTGAAATTCTGGCTGAGAAAAAGCGGGAAGAGCGCGCCATACCAAAACCAGATCGAGTCGGTTAAAAATTTGAACGCGAGGTAGGCCCAGGTCTCGCGCTGGCGGAGCACCGTGCTCCATTTCACCCTGCCGGGCGCCGCGATGGGATCGCTTAAGATATAGGCGCGCTCTTCAGGGGTCACGTCGCTGCTTTCCTGCGGCGTGCGATAATATCGCAGCCAAAAAATCAACCAGATGAAGCCGGTGGAACCCGTGATGAGAAAGGTTGCGCGCCAGCCGAACGAGAAGAACAGCCAGGGCACGACCAGCGGCACCACCATAGCGCCGACGTTGGAACCCGCCTTGTAGAAACCAGTGGCGAGAGCGCGCTCGCGGCGCGGAAACCACTCGGCGATGGCCTTCATGCTACCGGGAAGATTGGCCGGCTCCGCAAGCCCCAGCCAAAAGCGGACAATTTTGAAACTCAGGAGCGAGGCCATGCCCGCGTGTAATATCGCGGCGACACTCCATACCGCCACGGCGATGGCGAAACCGATGCGGGTGCCGATGAGATCGAAGATGCGGCCCGTCAGCAGAAATCCGATGCCATAGGCGACCTGGAACCAGAATACGATGTCCGTGAACTGCACGGCCGTCCAACCGAAGATTTTCATGAGCTCGGGCCCCATGACGCCGAAGACCTGCCGGTCCAGGTAGTTGTTGGCGACCGCGAAAAACACCAGCGCGCAGACCACCCAGCGAAAATGTGCGGAACGAAACGGCGGGGCACCGGCCGGAGCCGGCTCCGCCGCCAGCACGGGCGCGTTCACGGCTTGAGCTGGAGAATCCATTGGCGAATCACCTCCGCGCCCTCGTCATCGGTCTGCCGGCTGCCGAGGAGCGGCATGCGTCCGCCCTCTTTCAGCGTGAGCCGGTGAAAGATTTCGGAGCGCGCAGGGTCCCCGGGTGTGATGAGCCGGGAATCCGCTCCGAGCAGAGGCACCAGTGGCAGGCCGTTTACGACGCCCGTCTTTGCGAGCGGCAGCGACTCCATCAGTTGAAATGCCGCGCGTCCGCCCACGCCGTCGGGCCGGTGGCAATGGGCGCAATTCGCGCCGAGGTAGGCGCGCGCCCGGGCTTCGAGCGGAACGGAAAAGTCGGTGGGATCTGCGGCCCGGGGGAGGGCTTCAGGCGCCGACGGTGGCGAGCCGCTGAAAAGTCCAAGGCGCGCGAACGATGAAATTTGGTTGGCTACGGCACCGCCGAAAAGGGCGGAGGCGCGGTTGAGTTGCGCGGTGGTGAGGCCCAGGGCGAAATCGGTCTGCGCAGTGTGGCAGATGGTGCATTCGCCGCGGCTCGCGAAGCGCCAGCTCAGGTTGGCGTCACCCGGCACGGGGCGCGTGTCGCCGGGCTCGGGCACGAGTTCGGCGTCGGTTTGGTCTGCGTTCCACGCGTAGGTGAAAAATTGCCAAGTGTCGCGATCGCGATGCATCACCTGCGTCTCGACGCGGCGCGGGCCGGTCGCAAGGGGGAGTTCCAGTGTGCGCACGACCGCGCTGCCGTTGGGCAGCCGCCAGGTTTTATTCTCGGAAAACCGGACGGCCTGCGTGCCGGGCACCGCGAGGAAGCGCCGGGCCGTCGCCCCGTCGGACCAGAGAGGGGCATTGACCGTGTAGGGCACGACGCCCGGAGCCGGGACCAGATCCTTCATCGATGTAAAAAGCCCGGTTTCGCTGAGGCGGCGGGGAAACTCGATCGTCGTCGGCGCAGGTGGCGCGGCGACGAGCCGGTGAATTTCGCCGTCGAGACGCACCATCAGCACATCGTGGGCGCGGTTCTCGCCGAAGCCGATGGGGCGTCCGTGGGTATCGGCGATGCGACGGAAATTCTGGGGTGCGGCGCCGTCCCATTTAAAGGCCCACATAAATCCGGTGACGTAATCGCCGAAAAGATAATCGCCGGTGAGCGCGGCCAGATTTTTCCCCCGATAGGAGAGACCGCCGATCACGGAGCGTGCCTCGGCGTGAGACAGTTCGATGATCGGCGGAGTGGCCTTTGGAGTCGGGCCGCCAAGGGCGAGCGTGCGTTTAAACGGATGCGTTCCCTCGAAAACACTCCAGCCGTAATTGTGACCCTTGCGGATCAGGTGGACGCTTTCCCAGCTGTCGTCGCCGTTGTCGCCGACCCAGAGCTCGCCGGACGGGGCGAAGCTTATGCGCCACGGATTGCGGAGACCATAGGCCCAGTATTCGGGCAAGACATGAGGGAGGCCGACGAAGGGATTGTCGGCCGGCACGGCGTAATTTTTCCCGCCCTCCGCATGATCCACGTCGAGACGCAGGATACCGCCTGTAACGATATCCACGCGCTGCCCGACATTTTTCGGATCGCCGGGCTGTCCGCCGTCGCCGGTGGAAACGTAGAGGAAACCATCGGGCCCGAACTTCACGTCGCCGCCGTTGTGGCCATCGCTGGGCCAGCGCATGAGCACGCGCTCGCCCGCTGGGTCGGCGCGGGGCGGGTCAAACTGTGTGATGGTGAACCGCGCGAGGACGTTCTCGGACGGTTTCGGCTGCTGGTGGTTGTAGACAACGTAAACAAACGGCACCTCGGGAAACTGCGGATGAAAGGCGAGGCCGTAGGTCTGCGTCGCGTGGCGGAAGTGCGCGGGGAGATCGAGGAGAACATCTGCTTTCCGCACCTCCGAGTTATTGGGGAAGGTCGAGATCGGGCCGTCTGATTCGATGACGAGGAGGCGCTCGGGCTGGGTGGGATTTTTAACCGGCACCGATGCGATCGTCACCGGCCGTTGAAATTTTAAGCCGGGAAAGATTTGTTCGGTGGCGAAGGGCAGCGCGTTTCCGCCGGTGCCGGCGAGGCGCGAGCCATCCCAAGCGGGGAGCGAAACCGCGGGAGGACCTACCGGCGGGGCGGGGTAATCCGCGGCGCGCAGGACGAAGGTCCGGTCGTTGTAGCCCGGGCCGGCCGCGCCGCCCGTGACGAAGAGTTGGTCGTCAATCACGGCAGCGGCTCCCCACGCGAGCGGGCGGGGCAGGGCCGGGCCGATGCGCCACGTGCGTGTAGCAGGATTAAAAATACGCGTTTCCGCCTGATCGGTGATGTCACGTCCGCCCATGATCCAGATCTCGCCGCGCCACGCGGCGACTTGGGCGGACCGCGGTTGGGTTTGGCCGGAGATAATTTCCCAACGGCCCGTGCCGGGATCAAATACGGTGAGCCCGGTGGAGGGGATGCTGACGTAGAGTTTCCCACCGAGTGAAGCGCCGGCGAGGGCCCACATGTGGGCGAGGGCCGGGGGTTCGCGGCGCCATGTTTTTTCACGATACCCCAGACTGAAGAGATGGCCCCGTTCCGTGCGGGTGTTTGCCCCCATCACGTAGAGGCGCTCGCCCGCCACGAGCGCGAGAGGAGCGGACAACGCCTCGGGCAGATCGGGCCCGCGCGTGAGGGCGCCGGTGCCCGGGTCGAAAATTTCCACGTCGGCGGAGGCACGGCGCTGGCCGTCAGCATGAAGCTTATCGCCGCCGATCACCCAGACCTTGCCCGCGAAGGCAACGGTGCCGCAATAAATGCGGGGACGGGCGAATTTAATCACCGCGCTCCATTTCCGTGCCACCGGATCCAGCCGCCAGATTTCGTCGAAGGCATGAAAGCCGCTCGCTCCGCCGAATTCCTCGGTGGAACCTCCGGCCACGTAGAGCGAGCCGTCGAGGACGGCGGCGGAGATGTCGTGATTGCTCGCCGGCATGCGGGCGAATGTCTGCCACGGATTTACGTTGGCTGGGGGTGCTTCGCCTGCGGCGAGTAGCGACGTGGAGAGTGAGCCGAGCAGAAGAGAGATGAGGGCAACGAAGGATTTCATGGCACGAGGGCGGCGGCGGGGCC
>JACMRG010000348.1 GCA_014376585.1 Opitutaceae bacterium
CGCCCGGAGATCACGACGTTACCGGAGGATCGTCGCGGCCGCGCGCGAAGGTGGCATTGTCACCCGGTTCCGCCTCCTGCGCTCAAATAAAGAGGGCACAATTGGAAAAAGACGGACTAGAATTCGCCCCACTTTGTTCGGTGTTGGGGGTGTTTTAAGCGAGGGCGAGCTCGCGGTCTTTTTCGGTCTTGAGGCGGTGCTGGCCGCAGGCGGCTTCGATCTCGTGGCCTTTTTCGCGGCGCAGCGTGTCGGGGACGCGGGCGGCGCGGAGCACGTCGGCGAAGCCTTCCTGCACGGCGACGCTGGGGCGTTTCCACGGAAGCCCTTCGACAGTGTTGTAGGGAATGATGTTCACGTGGGCGTGAAGATCGCGGGCGATGTCGCGAAGCTCGCCAGCTTGGTCGACGGAGTCGTTAACATCTTCGATGAGGATGAACTCGAGGGTGACCATGCGGCCGTGTTTCTCAGAGAATTCGCGCACGGCGGGGAGGAGTTTCGCGAGCGGATAGGCCTTGTTGATAGGCATAATTTTTTCGCGGACTTCGTCGGTTGCACCGTGGAGGGAAACGGCGAGACGGAAACCGATGGGCTCCTCGGCGAGCTTGAGGATTTTGGGGACGAGGCCGCTGGTGGAAATCGTGATGCGGCGGGCGCCGAACCCGAGACCCCAATCGGAGTTGAGGATGGTGAGGGCGCGGATGAGGGCGTCGTAATTGGCGAGCGGTTCGCCCATGCCCATGACGACGATGTTGTCGAAGGAGGCGAGCTCGGGGCGGGCGCGGGGCGTGGTGGCGTCCTCGCGGTAGCAGACGTGGAGGAGTTGGGAAACGATCTCGCCGGCGGACATGTCGCGCTAAAGCCCGGCCAGGCCGCTGGCGCAGAACACGCAGCCCATGGCGCAGCCGACTTGGGTGGAAATACAGATGGTCTTGCGCGAGAGCTCCTCGCCGACATCGGACTGCGGGGCGCGAATGATGACGCTCTCGATCAGGGAGCCGTCGCGGAGCTCGAGGAGAAGTTTGTCGGTGATGTCGTTGGACTCCTTATGCAACACGAGCGTCGAGGGGGTGAGGTCGAAGGTGGCCTCGAGTTTCGTGCGCAGGGGCTTCGGGAGGTTGGTCATCGCATCCCACGTGCGAGCGCGTTTTTTGTAAACCCAGTCGAGAATTTGTTTCGCGCGGAACGTCGGCTCGCCCAGTTCGCGCAGATGCGTGGTGAGCGTGTCGAGGGTTTCGCCGAAGAGGGCGGGTTTCTCGGGAGTGAATTTCATGGACGGTGGAGGATGCGGTGCGGTCGACCGGGTGCAAGCTGGGTCACGGGTGGTGACGACGTGGCAACGGTCAGGGCTTGAGCCAGCGGACGAACCACTCGCGGGCCATGGTCAGTGATTCGGGCAGGACTTTGTGGCCGGTGGCGGGTTGGATGCGCAGGACAAATTTATCGTTGGCGCCGGCGGCTTGGTAGGCGGCGCGAGTGGCGTCGGCGCAAAGTTGGAGGCCGGGCAGGGGAGTGCGCGGATCGATCTCGCCGTTGATGGCGAGTAGTGGGCGCGGGGCGATGAGCGGGACCATGGACGGGCCGTCGAATTGGCGGTCGAGGCCGGGCGCGACGCGGGCGTAGAACGTGTGGACGAAGTCGGCGCCGGGTTGGGCAATGCCGGAATCTTTGGCGGCGTCGTCGAAGGCGGTTTGCACGGTGCCGATGCGGGATTGCCAGGAGTTGTTTTCAACGGCCCAGCGAAAACTTTCCACGGCGATGCAGGGCACGGCGGCGGCGATGCGCG
>JACMRG010000349.1 GCA_014376585.1 Opitutaceae bacterium
CGCGACCTGCTCCACCGTCACGGTCGCCTTCGTATCCAGCTTGTCCGCCGTGAAGCCCGCCGCACCCAGTAGCGCGGTCGTCATCATCGTGAAACAGCCGGCGTGCGCCGCGCCCAACAGTTCTTCGGGGTTGGTTCCCTTGGCGCCGGATTCGAAGCGCGTGGCGAATGTGTAGGGCGCATTGACGAGCGTCGCACTCTCGGTGCCGACGCGACCGTAACCGTTTTTGAGCGAGCCGTTCCAGACGGCGGTGGCGGAGCGTTGGATGGACATGGTAATGATGTATTTTTCCTAACGTTAGTGATGAACAAAAATAAAAACGTCAGCGGCCCATGACCGCTTTCATCGCGGGCGACGCATAGCGCTCGCCCACCGCAGCCGCACGGGGAAACATCGCTTCGATCTCGACGAGATCCTTGGGCAAAAGCGTGACGCGCAGGCTGCCGATCAGATCCTCGAGATTGCTTCGCCGCCGCGTGCCGGGAATCGGCACGAGATGGGTGCTGTGCGACCGCACCCACGCCAGCGCAAACTGCCCCGGCGTGCAGCCCTTGCCGTGCGCCAGCTCCACCACCCGATCCGCCAGCGCCAGATTGCGCGTAAAATTCTCACCCTGAAACCGCGGCATCGTCTTCCTGATATCATCCGCCGCGAAGTCCGCCGGCGTCCGAATCCGCCCCGTCAAAAATCCCCGCCCAAGCGGGCTGTAGGGCACAAAGGTTACACCCAGCTCGGCACACGCCGCGAGTTCGCCCTCCTCAGGATCGCGGGTCCACAGCGAATACTCGCTCTGCAACGCCGCCACCGGCGTGACCTCATGCGCCCGCCGCAGTGTCTTGACGCCAACTTCGGAAAGACCCCAGCTGCGGATTTTCCCGGCGCGGATCAGCCCGCCGAACGTTTCCGCAATCTCCTCGATCGCCACGTCGCCGTTGAAGCGGTGCAGGTAGTAAAGATCGATGGCCTCCAGACCCAGCCGCTTGAGCGACGCATCGCAGCACTCTCGGATGTAGGCCGGCGAATTATTGAAACCCCGTCTGTGGATATCGACCGGATCGCGCACGATGCCGCACTTGGTCGCCAGCACGAAACCATCGCGCCCCAGCTCCGCCGACCTCAAAGCCTTCCCCACCAACACCTCGTTCGTATGCGGCCCGTAGGCGTCCGCCGTATCCAGAAAATTTCCGCCCGCCTCCAAGAACCGATGCAACGTCGCCACCGACTCCGTCTCATCGCTCGGCCCGTAAAAATCACTCATGCCCATGCACCCCAATCCCAGCGGCGAGATGCGCAGCGCGGTCTGTCCCAGCTGAACGCGATCCGAGAGAGCAACGGTGGCCATGGTCCGACTAAGAAGCTGCGGGCAGGCCGCCACGCAAATCATCCGGCGTCTTTTTCTTACCGATTGTCAGCACGCCCAGCGCCGCGATCACACACAGCATTCCTGCGCCCGTAAACGCCCACGCATAATTGCCAAACGCGGTGCGCACCGCGCCCGCGCCATACGCCGCGCACGCCGCGCCCACCTGATGCGCCGCCACGATCCATCCGAAAACAATGCTCGCCCGCTCACGCCCAAAAATATCGCCCGTGAGCCGCGCCGTCGGCGGCACCGTCGCGACCCAGTCGAGCCCGTAGAACACCGCAAAAATCCCCAATCCCGCCACCGGTCCCAGCAACGCCGTCGGCAAAAACAGCAGCGAGATCCCGCGCAGCCCATAGTAACCAAATAACAACGCGCGGTTGTTGTAACGGTCCGACAGCCACCCCGAGAGCATCGTCCCCATCAGATCAAAAAGCCCCATCATCGCCAACAGCCCCGCCGCGCGCACCTCCGGAATCCCGCAATCAAACGCCGCCGCCACGAGATGCGTGCCAATCAGCCCGTTGGTGCTCGCCCCGCACGCGAAAAACGATCCCGCCAGCAGCCAGAAATCCCGCGTCCGCGCCGCATCGATTAAGGTCGTGATCGCCAGCTTCGCCGGATTTCCTACCGCTCGCACCTCCGCATCCGGCGCGCCGACTTCACCGAACGGCCGCAGTCCCAAGTCGCGTGGCTCGTCGCGCATGAAAACCCAGATGATCGGAATCATCGCAAGCGACACGCCCGTGACCACCAACGGCGCACTGCGCCAGCCCGCCGTCGTCACGAGCGACGCGAACCATGGCAAAAAAACGAGCTGCCCCGTCGCCGCACTCGCGGTCAGCAACCCCATCACCAGCCCGCGGTGTTTAGTGAACCAGCGATTCGCCACCGCCGCCCCGAGCACCGTCGCCGCCATCCCCGAGCCCGCCCCGACGACCAACCCCCACAGAATCAGAAACTGCCAATACGCCTTGATAAACGCCGTCGAGCCGTAGCCCACCGCGAGCAACGCCATCCCGAGCATCATCGTCCGCCGCAGCCCCAGCCGCACATAGAGCGCCGCCGCAAACGGCCCGATCAGTCCGTAGAGAAAAATGTTTACCGCCACGACCGACGACACCGTCGCGCGGCTCCACTGAAACTCGTTCCCCAACGGCAGCAGCATCACCCCCGGCGCCGCCCGCGCCCCCGCCGCCGCGAGCAACGTGAGAAACGTCACGCCCATCACCACCCACGCGTAGTGCAACCGCTTCGGTTCAGTCTTCGTTGTGCTCATAAAGGTAGGGCGCGTTATCCCTAACGCGCCATCTGGACATAGCCATCACCCCGAGCCTCGCAAAACTAATTCCCACCTCCAACCGCGCAGCGCCCTCACCAACGCATGTGCGCACCCAAGTGGAAGAACCCGCCGCTCGGTCCCTCCGGTGGCAACGTCGCCAGCGCCACACTGGTTTTGGCGCCATCAACGATTTCCAGCGGCGCGCCCGCGCCGCCCATGTCCGTCTTGACCCAGCCCGGATGCGCCGAATTCACCTTCACCATCGTGCCCTTCAACTCCTGCGCGAGCTCGACCGTGAACATGTTCACCGCCGCCTTCGACGCGTCGTAGCCGAGCAAATGCGCCGGGTAAATGGGCGAGTTGGCGTCGCTGTGTTCGCTCAGCGACCCGAGGATCGACGAAAGATTCACGATCCGTCCCGCGGGCGATTTTTTCAGGAGCGGCAAAAACGCCTGCGTCACGGCGATGAGCCCGAAGAAATTGGTGTCGAACGTCGCGCGCAGCGATGCCTGTCCGACCGTGCTCGGCCCCGTCTCGGCTGCATAGTCGAGCACGCCCGCATTGTTCACCAAAATATCCAGCCGACCAAATTCCTTCTCCACCCTTTCGACGGCCGCACGGATCGAGCCTGCGTCCGTAACTACCAACGGCACCACCCGCGCCTCAATGCCCTCACCCTTGAGCTGCGCCACTGCGTCCGCGCCACGTTGCGCGTCGCGCGCTCCGATGAGAATCGCGATGCCTTGGCGGCCAAGCTGCCGGGCAGTTTCGAGACCGATGCCTTTGTTGGCGCCGGTGATAAGGGCAATTTTTGCAGCCACGGAAGGATGAGTTGGGAGTTGAGGTTGAAAAATTAAACCGCCAGTGCCGCGTAGTCGGTGTAGCCCGCCTTTGCGCCGTCGTAAAACGTCGCGGCGTCGGGCGTGTTCAGCGCCGCCTTGTCTTTGATGCGCCGCGGCAAATCGGGATTCGCAATGAACAATTTGCCCCAGGCCACGGCGTCGGCGTTCCCCACGGCGACCTCGGCCTCTGCTTCCGCCGGCGTGAAACCTTGATTGGCGATCAACACACCGCCAAACGCCTTTTTCAGCGCCGGCCCGAGCCGCGGCTCCGCCAGACCTTCCCGCGCGCAAAGAAACGCCAGCTTCCGCCGCCCGAGTTCCGCGGCGAGGTAACCGAACGTCGCCGCAAAATTCGAGTCACCCATCCCGTGCGAGTCGCCCCGCGGCGCGAGGTGGTAACCCACGCGATCCGCGCCCCACACCGCCGTGACCGCGTCGGTCACCTCCAGCGCAAGCCGCGCGCGATTTTCCAGCGAGCCACCATAGTCATCCGTGCGCTGGTTCGACGAGTCCTGCAAAAACTGATCGAGCAGATAGCCGTTTGCCCCGTGGATCTCGACGCCGTCAAACCCCGCCCGCTGCGCGTTCTCCGCGCCGAGCCGATACGCTTCGACCACCGCCGGTAATTCCGCCCGCTCCAGCGCCCGCGGCGTCACGAACGCCTTCATCGGCCGGATCAGGCTCACGTGCCCCGCCGCCGCGATCGCGCTCGGCGCCACCGGCAACGCCCCATTGAGATACACCCGATCGGAAATGCGCCCCACGTGCCAGAGCTGCAAAAACATCCGCCCGCCCGCCGCCCGCACCGCCGCTGTGATCATCGACCAACCGGCCACTTGCGCCTCCGACCAAATCCCCGGCGTGTCCGGATAACCCACGCCCATCGGATCGACCGCCGTCGCTTCCGTGATGATCAACCCCGCGCTCGCCCGTTGCACGTAGTAGTCACGCATCAGCTCGTTCGGCACGCGCCCCGCCGAGGCCCGGCAGCGCGTGAGCGGCGCCATGATGATTCGGTTCGGCAACAAAAGTGCCCCGAGTTGGAGCGAGGAGTGGAGCGTGGGCATGCGCGAGACGAGATGTGCGAATCCCCCCGTTGCGCAACCGCGGGAACGAAAAACTCCTCACGCATTGCGCCCCCGCCCACCCGCCCACTCACTTTGACCCATGTTCTCCACCCCGCCCGCCCCATCCCTCCGCTCCTTCCTCACCGCCGCCCTTCTCTTCAGCGCCACCGCGTTCGCCACCCCCGAAAAATGGACCGCCGCAATTGACGCCTACGGGAAGGCCGATGCCGTCAAACCACCCGCACGCGACGCGGTCGTCTTCGTCGGCAGTTCCTCGATTCTCAAATGGACCAGTCTCGCCGCCGATTTCCCCTTCACCACCGTCCTTAATCGCGGCTTCGGCGGCCCTGAACTCTCCGACAGCGTCTTCTACGCCGACCGCATCGTCACTCCCTACGCCCCGCGCATGGTCGTCGTTTACGCCGGTGAAAACGACCTCCATGCCGGTAAAACCGCCGAGGCCCTGCTCGTCGATTTCCAAGCCTTCTGCGGAAAAATCCACCCCGCTCTGCCCAAGACTCGCATCCTCTTCCTCGCGATGAAAGAGAGCCCTTCGCGCGCCAAAATCCGCGAGAAAGTCCTGCTCGCAAACAAGCTCATCGCCGCCGACTGCGCCAAAGATCCCCGCCGCACCTTCGTCGATGTCGCCACCCCCATGCTCGATTCCACCGGCAAGACCCGCCCCGAACTCTTCATCGCCGATCAACTCCACATGAACCCCTCCGGCTACGCGATCTGGACCGAGGTCCTCGCGCCCCATCTCAAAAAATAAGCCACCGCCCAAATCCGAAACTCGCTCCCTCCCGCTCCTGATTCCCTGGGTTCCCGATTGCTCATCCCGTTTTCAATCGTCCGTTTTCGCCTTCCCACCTTATGCCCGATTCTCCCGCCGCCCGCCTCGCTCGCCAGATCGAGTTCATCGTCGAGACGGACAAGCTGAAGGAAATCCTTCGGCAAACCGTCAACACGCAGAGCCGCCGGGCCGAGAATGACGCCGAGCACTCGTGGCACCTCTGCCTCTGCGTCCTCGTCCTCGCCGAGCACGCCAACGCCCCCAACCTCGACGTCCTCCGTGTCCTCAAAATGCTCATCCTTCACGACCTCGTGGAAATCGATGCCGGCGACACCTTCGCCTACGACACCGTCGCCATGGTCGGCCAGCACGACCGCGAGGCCCGCGCCGCAGATCGTATCTTCGGCCTGCTTCCCGCCGATCAGGCGAAAGATTTCCGCTCTCTTTGGGACGAATTCGAGGCCCGTGAAACTCCCGAGGCGAAATTTGCCCACGCGTGCGATCGCTTCCAGCCCATGCTGCTTAACGCGCGCACCGAAGGCGGTAGCTGGCGGGCGCACAGCGTCTCCCTCGACCGCGCCCGCCACCGCGCCGAGCCCGTCGCTGACGGTTCGACTACGCTCTGGACCGCGATTGAAGCGATGCTGCGCGACGCCGTCGCCGCGGGCCATCTCGCCCCGCCCCCAATCCCCTCACCGGCCCAAAATATCTGAACCAACCTGCCATCCCCGGGTCGGTTGCTTCTCAAACTGTTCCGCAAAACAACTCTCACCATGAACCGCCGCGATTTCATTACCCGCACCTCCACTGTGGCCCTCGCCGCCTCCCTCGCCCCGGCCCTAAATCCACTCTCCGCCGCCACCGCCGCTGCGCCCCCATCCACCGCCGGCCGCACTTATCCGTTCGCCGTCACTCCTCTCGCCTACGACCACGCCGCCCTTGAGCCCCACATCGACGCCGCGACGATGAAGCTCCACCACGGCAAGCACCACGCCGCTTACGTCACCAACCTCAACGCCGCCCTCAAGGACCACACTGGCCTCCACGGTCTTACCAACGAGCAACTCCTCCGCCAGTTCGATTCGATCCCCGCCGCCATCCAGCCGGCCGTGCGCAACAACGGCGGCGGCCACCTCAACCACGAGTTTTTCTGGCAGATCATGCGCC
>JACMRG010000350.1 GCA_014376585.1 Opitutaceae bacterium
CCCCCGCTACGCCAACGAGCTCGTCCCCCTCCTTAAAGCCCCCCCCCCCGACCTCTGCCTCGGCGTCGGCGGCTATCCCGAGAAGCACCCTGAAGCCCTTTCCTCGGAAGCCGACCTCGACGCTCTCAAACGCAAAGTCGACGCCGGCGCCGCTTTCATTACCACGCAGCTCTTTTTCGACAACGCCGTGTATTACCGCTTCGTGGAAAGATGCCGCGCCGCCGGGATCAATGTTCCCATCGTGCCCGGCCTCATGCCCGTCTTATCGTTGAAACAAGTCCAACGCTTCACCGCCATGTGTGGCGCCGCCCTCCCCGCGCCGTTGACTAGGCGCCTCGAAGTCGCCGCCGAAAACACCGAAGTCGTCGAAATCATCGGCCTCGATTGGGCGCTCACGCAGATCCGCGATCTCTTGGCCCACGGCGCCCCTGGCTACCACCTCTACATCATGAATCGCGCGAAAAGCGCGCTCGCCCTCGCCGCCGGCCTCGCGGCCTGAGTCCGACACGGCACGGGGGCAGCAGGGGGTTTGTTAAACCTATCCTCCCGCCATCACCGCCCGAAACCCAGCCTCCGCCAAAATCCGCGCCACCGCCTCTCGCTGGTCGCCCTGAATCTCGATCAAGCCATCCTTGACGGTTCCGCCGCACCCACACGCGCCGCGCATCTTTTTGCACAACTGCTCTTTCTCCGGCAGCCCGATACCGACAAAGCCGTCCACCGTCGTCACCGTCTTGCCACCCCGCCCACCGGTCTCGCGCCGCACCTCCAGGCGCCCGCGATTTTTGGTCGGCGCAACCGCCTTTCCCGCGCCCTTCTCCGTGGCTACCGCCGGCACCGCTGCGGTTTTTGCCGGCGTCGCTGGCAACCCCGCGCCACTCAATGCCCCAAACGGATTCTGCCCAAGTCCTTGCCCGCCATCCGTGGAAATTTTCCCAAAGTTGCTCATTCGTTCAATTTTCCGGCCGCCTTACTTCCGCCCGCCTCCGCAAATACCCACCGGAATATCGGTCTCTCCACCTAGGAACAGCAGTGCCTTCGCATAACTCCTCTTCTCCAAAAAATGCACGAGCTGCGGGTGCAGTGCGAGCCGCCCCCGCTCCACAAAATCGTCTAGCCGCGCCATCTCCACCGCCACGGTTTGCTGATCGCCCGCTTTGATCGCGGCAAGTAACGCCACTACGGCGTCTTTGATTTGAATCTCCATGATAGAATTTCCGGCACCCGGCCGGAGCGTTGTCCGAATATTTCCAACGAGGTTGATACAATGTCCAGCCAGGTTTGGGTAAGATTTTGACCGGGGCCCGGCCACGTCGTGGGTCCCTTGAGGCGAAGTCACGTGCGCGTCCCTTTTAGCTGAGCAACTTATCCCTCCGCCTCCCACCTTAAGCCTGATTGCAATCCCTGCACGGCTCCCCCGCATGCTTGTCTCCGCCTGGCGGCCATGCTTACTCTTCCACCAAACCCACCCCGGGCGCGGTCGTTCACGAGGGCGCAGCGCCTTCCTATCCTCAGTCGCGCTTTTGTTGTCCTCCTCATTTTTCAACGCCCCCCGTCCCTCCCCTCTCCCATGAATTCCCTTACCGTCCCGACCCGCGCCAACTCGGCCGTGATCGAGCAAATGTATCAGGCTTGGCTCGATAACCCCGACTCCGTTGACCCCACGTGGCGCGCATTTTTCCAAGGTTTCGCCCTTGGTAATGGCAATGGCTCTCTCGCTTCCGCGCTCACCGCCCCGTCCGACGGCACCACCCCCACTGCCGGCATCGCCATCGTGGACAGTCTCAAGCAGGCCCGCGTTCACTACCTCATTAACGCCTACCGCGCGATCGGCCATCTCCAGTCCCATCTCGACCCGCTCAACGCCCCACCCGCGCCCGTCGAAAAACTCTCCCTCGAACAATTCAACCTCTCCGCCGCCGACCTCGATACGTCCTTCGACACGGGCACCTACCTCGGGGGTGGTCAACTCAAGCTCCGCGACATTGTCGCCGCGCTCCAACAAACCTACTGCGGCCACGTCGGCGTCGAATACGCCCACATGCAGGATCAGGACGCCCGCCGCTGGCTGCAGGACCGCATCGAATCCACCCGCCTCCAGCCGAATTTTACCAAACCCCAAAAAGTCCGCATCCTCCGCCGCGTGCACAAGGCCGAGCTCTTCGAGAAATTTCTTCACACCAAATACGTCGGTCAGAAACGTTTCTCTTTAGAAGGCGGCGAAACCATCATCGCCGCACTCGACGCCGTGATTGACCACGGCCCCGCCGTCGGCGTCGAGGAGATCGTCATGGGCATGGCCCACCGCGGTCGCCTCAACGTTCTCTGCTCCGTCATGCGGAAATCCTTCGACCAACTCTTCGAACAGTTTTCCGAAAACTACCTCCCCGACTCCGTCGCCGGCGATGGCGATGTGAAATACCACCTCGGTTACGAATCCATTCTCACCACCACTTCCGGCGCCAAAGTCGAAGTCCGTCTCGCCGCCAATCCCTCCCACCTCGAGATCGTGAATCCCGTCGTCGAGGGGAAAACCCGCGCTCGCCAGCGCATTCGCGGCGATACGGAGACACGCACCAAAGTCCTCCCTCTGCTCATCCACGGTGATGCCGCCGTCGCTGGTCAGGGCGTCGTCGCCGAGACGCTTAATTTCTCCCAGCTCCCCGGCTACCGCACCGGCGGCACGCTCCACTTCGTGATTAACAATCAGATCGGGTTCACCACCGATCCTCGCGACGCCCGCTCGACACGCTACTGCACCGATGTCGCCAAGATGATTGAAGCGCCCATTTTTCACGTGAACGGTGACGACCCCGAGGCCGTCTGCATGGTCTCCCAACTCGCCCTCGACTTCCGCGCCCAATTCCACCGCGACGTCTTTATCGACATGTATTGCTTCCGGCGCCACGGCCACAACGAGACCGACGAGCCCGCTTTCACCCAGCCCACGCTGTATAAACAAATCGCCGCCCACGCCCTCGTCTCTGCGATCTACACTACCCAACTCGTCGCCGCCGCTACGATCACCAGCGCCGAGGGCGAAGCCATCACCGCCGAATATTCCGCTGCCCTCGAAGAAAACCTCACCAAGGCCAAACAACGCGAAGCCGATAAAATCGCCAAGCGCCCCAAGGCCAAACCCGCCGACGCCTTCAAAGGCTCGACCGCCATTTTCCAACCCGATTACCACCACACGCCCGTCGCCACCGGCGTCGCGCGCGAAGTGATCGATAACGTCGTCAAAGGCCTCACCACGGTCCCCGCTGCTTTTAAACTTAACCCCAAGATCAAACGCTTCCTCGACGCTCGTGTCGCCACGCACAAAGACGGCGGCCCCATCGACTGGGGTTTCGGCGAAGCCCTCGCGTTCCGCACACTCCTTGCCCAGGGCATCCCCCTTCGCCTCAGCGGTCAGGATTGCGAACGCGGCACTTTCACCCACCGCCACGCCGTCCTCAATGACGCCGAGACCGGCGAAAAATACACGCCACTCAAAAATATCCCCGGCGCTACGGCCCGATTCTGCGTTTACAACTCCCTGCTCTCTGAAGTCGCCGTGCTCGGCTTCGATTACGGTTACTCCCTCGATTATCCCGAGATGCTCTGCATCTGGGAAGCCCAGTTCGGCGACTTTGCCAACGGCGCCCAAGTCGTCATCGACCAGTTCATCACCGCCGGCGAATCCAAGTGGCAGCGCAACAGCGGCATCGTCCTCCTCCTCCCCCACGGCTACGAAGGCCAGGGCCCCGAGCATTCCTCCGCCCGCCTCGAGCGCTTCCTCCAATCCTGCGCCGAAGATAACATCCAAGTCGCCAACATCACCACGCCCGCGAATTTCTTTCACGCGCTCCGCCGTCAGATGGAGCGCGATTTCCGCAAACCGCTCGTCGTGATGTCGCCGAAATCCCTCCTGCGCCACCCCGCCGCCGTCTCGAAACTCGAAGACTTCACCACCGGTGGTTTCCAAGAAATCATCGACGATCCCGCCGCGCCGAAAAAAGCCGAGCGCCTCATCCTCTGCTCGGGGAAAGTTTACTACGACCTCGTGGACCACCGCGCGAAAAAAAACATCACCGACACCGCGATCATCCGCGTCGAGCAGCTTTATCCGCTCCACCGCAACGCCCTCGCCAAACTCTCCGACACCTACGGTCACGGCGCGCGCCTGATTTGGGCGCAGGAAGAGTCGCAGAACATGGGAGCCTGGTCCTACATCGCTCCACAGCTCGAAGAAATCTTCGGCCGCAAGCCCACCTACGCCGGCCGCGATGCCTCCGCGTCCCCCGCCGTCGGCAACCTCGCCCTGCACCGCCTCGAACTCACCGCCTTCCTCAACGACGCCTTCACCCTCTAAGAATATCGCCTACTGGCACGAGCACCAATCGGCCTCCCGATCCGTGTCCATCCGTGGTTAAATAAACTCCTTTACCAACATGCCTCTCCTCGAAGTCAAAATCCCGCCCATGGGCGAATCCATCAGCTCCGGCGTCCTCGCCAAATGGCACGTCAAAGACGGCGACATTGTCAAAAAGGACCAACCTCTCTTCGAGCTTGAGACCGACAAGATCACCTCCGAAGGCACCGCCGAATCCGCCGGGAAGATCACCCTAAAAGTGACCGCCGGAACGGAGGTCAAAATCGGCGAACTCGTCGCCACCATCGACAGCGACGCTGCTGTTATAGCTCCCGCCGCACCCTCGCCCGCCGCTGGCGGCACCGGCGCATCGGGCACCACCACCTCCATCCTCCCCAACACCTACGCACCTCCCGGCACCCAGCAGGAAGCCGAAGCAACCAAAGCCGTTGCCCAAACTTCAGGCGTCCCCCAATCCCCCGCCGTCCGCCGCCTCGCCGCCGAGACTGGCATCGACCCCGCCGCCGTTTCCGGCACCGGCAAAGCCGGCCGCGTCACCAAAGGCGACATGCTCGCCTCCGCGGAAAAACCGTCCGCCGCGCCCGTCGCCCCTGCCCCCGCCGGGCCCACGCCTCCGCCGCCCGCTGCCGCGCCAAAACCCGCGGCCCCCACCGGCACGCGCCAATCCCGCCGCAAGATGTCTCCGCTGCGCCAAAAAATCGCGCAACGCCTTGTTTCCGCCCAGCATGAGGCCGCCATGCTCACCACCTTTAACGAGGTCGACATGTCCGCCGTCATGGCCCTCCGAGCCAAATACCAGGATGACTTCGTCAAAAAGAACGGCTTCAAACTCGGCTTCATGTCCTTCTTTGCGAAGGCCGTCGTCAACGCCCTCAAGGAAATCCCCGCGATCAACGCGCAGATCGACGGCGACCACATCATCGACAATCACTACTACGACGTCGGCGTCGCCGTCTCCACTGAAAAGGGCCTCATGGTTCCCGTCATCCGCGACTGCGATACGCTCAGCATGGCCGGCATCGAGAAAGCCATCGGCGACGTCGCCAAGCGCGCCCGCGACGGCAAGATCACTCTCGCCGACCTTGAGGGCGGCGTCTTCACGATCACCAACGGCGGCACCTTCGGCTCGATGCTCTCGACCCCGATCATCAACGCCCCGCAGAGCGCCATCCTCGGCCTCCACGCGATCAACGACCGCCCTGTCGCTCTCAACGGCCAGGTCGTCATCCGCCCGATGATGTATCTCGCCCTCAGCTACGATCACCGCCTCGTCGACGGCAAAGAAGCCGTCACCTTCCTCGTGAAAGTGAAGCAAGCCATCGAAGACCCGGCCCGCCTGCTCCTCGCCATTTAACCCGACCCGTTACACGAAGGACACGAGAGGATGCACCGAGACCACGGAGTGATGCACTCCCGACGTCTTCCTCTGTGACCTCTATGCTTTCTCCTCCGCCCTCTGTGTAACCTTCCGATCCGTTTCCGTCCGCCATGCCTTCCGCTCTTTCTCCCTTCGATCTTATCATCATCGGCGCCGGCCCCGGCGGCTACGTGTGCGCATTCCGCGCCGCCCAGCTCGGCCTCAAGGTCGCCCTCGTTGATAAACGCGCCACCCTCGGCGGCACCTGCCTCAACGTCGGCTGCATTCCCAGCAAAGCCCTCCTCCACTCGAGCGAGCACGTCACGTGGGCGAAACACCACGCGCAGGAGCACGGCATCAAGCTGGGCTCCGTCGAGGTCGATCTCCCTGCGTTCATGAAACGCAAAGACGAGGTCGTCGCCAAAAACGTCGGCGGCCTCGCCCTCCTCGCCAAGGCCCGCAAAATCACCGTCGTCACCGGCGCCGCTTCCTTCGTTTCCGCCTCCGAAATCGAGGTGACGTCA
>JACMRG010000351.1 GCA_014376585.1 Opitutaceae bacterium
GCGCCGAAGATCGGGCTCTCAGCTCTCAACTCTCAAACCTCAACTGAATTTCCCCGTCTAAGCCCATGCCCACCGTCGCCGTCTTTGATACCAAGCCCTACGACCGCGACTACCTCGCCCCGGCCGCCCTCGCCGCCGGCCTCACCTGCCGCTTTCACGATTTCCGCCTCAGCGCCGAAACCGCCTCCGCCGCCGCGGGAGTCGTCGCCGCCTGCATCTTCGTCAACGACCGCGCCGACCATCCCGCCCTTGAGAAACTCGCCGCCCTCGGCGTCCGCCACCTCGCCCTCCGCTGCGCCGGTTACAACCAGGTCGATCTCCCCGCCGCCCGCGCTCTCGGCCTCACCGTCACCCGCGTCCCCGCCTACTCGCCCCACGCCGTCGCGGAGCACACCCTCGCGCTGCTCCTCGCCCTCGTGCGCAAAATCCCCCGCGCCCACAACCGCGTGCGCGAACTCAACTTCTCCCTCGCCGGCCTCGTCGGCTTCGATCTCCACGGGAAGACCGCCGGCATCATCGGCACCGGCCAGATCGGCCGCCTCACCGCGCAAATCCTCCGCGGCTTCGGGATGAAGGTCCTCGCCACCGATCCCGCACCCTCGGCCGAATGGGCCGCTGCGCACAGTGTCACCTACGTCGCCCTTGATGAACTCCTGACTGCCAGCGACGTCATTTCGCTCCACGCCCCACTCACTCCCGCGACGAATCACCTCATCGGCCCCGCGACTCTCGCCCGCATGAAACCCGGCGTCGTCCTTGTGAACACCAGCCGCGGTCGCCTCATCGACACCACCGCCCTCATCGCCGCCCTTAAATCCGGCCACATCGGCGGCGTCGCCCTCGACGTTTACGAGGAAGAAGCCGGCGTCTTCTTTGGAGACCTCTCCGGCACCATCCTCGCCGACGACGAACTCGCCCAACTGCTCACCTTCCCCAACGTGCTCATCACCGCGCACCAAGCATTCCTGACCCACGAAGCCCTCTCCCAGATCGCCCATACCACCGCCGAAAATATGCGCCGCCTCTCCGCCGGCGAACCCGCCCTCCCCAACACCGCTCTCTAAGTCAGCTCGCTTGCGCTTTGTCCCCGGCTCCCTTGCTCACCCCATGCCCCTCCTTGCCCCGTTCCGTTCCGGGTTTTTCCTACTCACTTCCCTCACGCTCACCATGTCCGCCGCTCAACACGACTTCTTCGTCGGCACCTACACCCGCACCACCAGCCGCGGCATTTACGCCGTTAAACTCGATGCCACGACCGGCGCCCTCTCGGCTCCCTCTCTCGCCGCCGAAACGGCCAATCCCACCTTTCTCGCCCTGCACCCGGGCGGCAAATTCCTCTACGCCCTCGACGAAGCTCCCGCTCCCGCGCCCGGCGCTCCCGTCGGCGGCGTTATCCGCGCCTACGCCCTCGACCCCGCCACCGCTCTTCTCACCGCCCTGAACCGCGAGCCCACCGGCGGCGGCTCCGTGACCCACCTCGCCGTCGATGCCACCGGCCGCTCCCTCGTAACCGTCAGTTACAGCGCCGGCCAAGTCACGTCGTTCCCTCTCCTCGCCGACGGCCGCCTCGGCCCGCGCCGCTCCTTCATCCAGCATACCGGCCCCCTCGGCCCCAATCGCTCGCGTCAGGACAAACCTCACGCTCACTCCGTCACCCTCTCGCCCGACAATCGCTTCGCCTGGGTCGCCGACCTCGCCTTGGACCGCGTCTTCTCCTACCGCCTCGACGCCGCGACCGCGACCCTCGCGCCTAACGACCCGACCTCCGTCGCAACCCCGCCCGGCGCCGGCCCCCGCCACACCAAATTCTCCGCCGACGGTCGCTTTTTTTATGTGTTAAACGAAATCGACGGCACCGTCACCGTCTGCGCCTACGACGCCGCGCCCGGCTCCGCCCGCCCGATCCAACACATCTCCACCTTGCCCGCGGGATTCAAAGTCACCGATCCAGACCGCGCTGCAGAAATCCGTCTGCACCCCGACGGTCGCTTCCTCTACGCCTCCAATCGCGGTCACGACAGCATCGCCGTCTTCGCCATCAACCCCACCGATGGTCTGCTTACCAACGTCGAGTTCGCCCCCTGCGGCGGCAAAGCCCCCCGCAACTTCGCCCTCTCCACCGATGGGACGTGGCTCGTCTGTGCGCATCAAGACTCCGATTCCCTTTGCTCCTTTGCGGTTGATCCAGATACGGGCCGGCTCACCCGAGTGGCTGGAAGCATCAGCGTTCCGATGCCTGTCTGCGTCCTGTTCGTGAATTGAAGCCCGTCAGGGCGCACCGCCACATCGCTCAACTTTGACCCGCGCGAGCCCGGTCCACCGCCGCCAACAGCGCCTGATACGCGAACGGTTTCCGCAGCAGCACATGCGCGCCAAACCCCTTGGCCATCGACAAATATTGATCGCTCCCGATCTGTCCGCCGCCCGACATCGCAACGATCTTCAGCGCCGGGTGCTTCGCCTTGATCTCGGTGATCAGCTCCAGTCCGTCACGATCCGGCATTAGCATATCGGTCACCACCACGTCGAATTGGCACCGCGCGATCAACAAACTCGCCTCAAGTCCATTGGCCGCACACGCCACGGAATACCCCGCGCGCTCCAACACATGGCGGATGAGGTCCCTCAGCTCTTCTTCGTCATCTACTACCAATATCGCGCAGGAACTCATTACCTTTAAGTTGCGCCTAGGGTTATTACCCGGCAAGCCGCTGGCCCAGCCCGTTCTGATTTTAACAGAATTTTACAACTAGCGAAACGCGGCCGCGTCCCCAGCCGCCTCGATTTGACTCTCGTCGCGCCTCACCGGATGCTTCCAGCTCTCAAAAAACCTGATGGCCAATTTCCTCGAAGACAAACGCCCTGAAAAAATCGAACGCGCCTTTCTCGTCGGCGTGCAGACCAAAGCGATGGCCGCCGGCGAAGGCGCCGAACTCCTCGCCGAACTCACCGAACTCGTCGAGAACCTGAAGCTCACCGTCGTCCGCTCCGAACTGGTCCAGCTCCGCGTCGCGACCCCCGCCACTCTTCTCGGCAGCGGCAAGACCAAGGAGCTCATCGACCTCGCCAAAGCCGAGGGCTGCCACGTCATTGTTTTCGACGAAGCCCTCACGCCCGCCCAACAGCGCAACTGGGAAAAACTCTCCGAACTCGCCGTCATCGACCGTCAGGAAGTCATTCTTCAAGTCTTCGCCGACCGCGCCCAGACCCGCGAAGCCGTCCTCCAGGTCGCCCTCGCCCGCATGGAGTATTCCCTGCCCCGCCTCACCCGCGCCTGGAGCCATCTCTCCCGCCAACGCGGCTCCGGAGGCATGGGCGGCGAAGGCGAAACCCAGCTTGAGCAGGACCGCCGTCTCGTCAACGACCGCATCGTCGCCCTCAAGCGCGAGCTCATCGACGTCCGCAAACAACGCGCCACCCAGCGCCAGCGCCGCCAGCGTGTCCCCGTCCCCACCGCCGCCATCGTCGGCTACACCAACGCGGGCAAATCCTCCCTCCTCAACGCCCTCACCGGCGCCTCCGTCCTCGCCGAGAACAAACTCTTCGCGACCCTCGACCCCACCACCCGCCAGCTCCAGCTCCGCGGCAACCAGAAGCTCCTCGTCACCGACACCGTCGGCTTCATCCGCCGCCTCCCCCACGGCCTCGTCGAAGCCTTCAAAGCCACGCTCGAAGAAGTCATCCTCGCCGATTTCCTGATCCACGTCCTCGACGTCGCCAACCCCAACGTCGCCCAACACCACGAGACCACCCTCGCCGTCCTCAAAGAACTCGGCGCCGTCGATAAGCCCATCCTCACCGTCTTCAACAAAGTGGACGCCGCCGACGAAGCCGCGATCAACCGCGCCCACCTCCTCGTCCCGGACGCACTCTTCATCTCCGCCCGCACCGGCAAAAATCTCGACCAACTCATCGCCGCCTGCCTCGAGCAGATCGCCGACGCCCTCGACGCCGTGGAACTCCTCGTCCCGCACACCCGCTACGACGTGATCGCCAAACTCCACGCCACCGGTCACGTGCAGTTCGAAGAAAGCCGCGACGAAGGCGTCTTCATCCAAGGCCGTTTCGCCCCCGCGCAAGCCGGCCTCTTCAAACCCTATTTGGTGAAATAAGGTGGCGCGCGTGGACTCTAACACGCCCGCCGTGTCTCGCCTGGTCTCCACCGTCTCCCACGCGCTCCGTCGGCGCTTCAGCTCGTTTTCCCGAGCCAAAACTCCATCGCGCCGTCGCCTTCTTTCAGCAGATCGCGACGTTCTTTCCCCACCGCGTAGTCCGAGAAATATCCCGCCGGCTCCTCCCGCGTGTAAAACGCATAGAAGCGGTTCCCGCCCAACTTCTGTTTCGCCCCATCGCCACCCGGATAACCGTCGCGCGGAATCTCGATGAAGCGCTCACCTGCGCCCAACTTTAGATTCAGCAACAACACACCGCCGGGATTCAGCAGATCATAGAGATCTCCCAGACACCGGCGAAACTCCGGCTTGGTCAAATGATAGAGGCACGCACACGCCCAGATTCCATCCAACATCTGCTCCATCTTCCCCGCCTCACGCAGATCGAGCTGCCGATAAACACCGCTAAGATCTGGCGCGCGCGCCAGCGCGAGCATTCCTTCCGAAAAATCAAATGAGACCACCTGCGCGCCCGGCCCCTGCAGATGCCGCGAGTCCCGGCCTTCACCGATACCGGCCACCAATACCGTCGCCCCACTCAACCGGGCCCGAAACTCACGCATGGAATCCTCCGGCCAAGCCCTGTGCTCCGGCGTCGCGATCAGGTGGTAGTCCGCCGCAATCTGGTCGTAGGTCTCAACCGTGCGCGCGGTGTGATCCATAGTTGTCGCAACCAAATTTTATCTCCCTGACGGCACCCCGATTCCCCGCCCGTCAGCGCAAAAAAAGAACATGGCCACGCCATGTTCTGCACATTCTTCAACTCTGCGAGAGAAACGCGTCGCTTACTCCGCGTCGTAAATCTGCACGCGCTCCCACAGCATTTTGCACTTCGCGATAAACGCCAGGTGGATGGGATCGACCTGATACGCGTCATGCGCCGCGATGTCTTTGCAGATGACCGTGATTCCGACCGAGAAGCTCTTGTCGATGATTGGACGATCTGGGACGCCCGCGGGCGTGCCACAGAAAAACTGCGAAACGGATGGAATCGTGCCGAGCGTCTCGACGCCGGTGCGAAATTCCGCGCGCTGCGCCGGAGTGAGATCAGATTTCAACCAGAAATAAACGGTGTGGACGAGCATGGTGGGAAAAGTGTTCAGGGTTGGGGCGCGGCGTCGAGCTTTGCCAACTCCTCGCCCACATTAAAATTCATCCGCACGTCCGGGTCCGGTGACGGCACCGCCGAGAGCAAAATCTTCGTGTAGGCGTGCTGCGGCGCCGCAAAAATCTGCGTCGTGGGCGCCAGCTCCACGATCCGCCCTTTCCGCATCACCGCCACGCGGTCGCAGAAATTCCGCACCACATCGAGATTGTGCGCGACGAAAAGATACGTGAGCCGGAACTCCCGCTGCAGCTCTTTCAGCAAGTCCAACACCTGCGCCTGCACCGATACATCGAGCGCCGAAGTCGCCTCGTCGCACACGATCAACGACGGCTTCATAATGAGCGCCCGCGCGATCCCGATCCGCTGCCGCTGCCAGCCCGAAAACGCGTGCGGATAGCGCAAACGGTGCTCCGGCTTGAGGCCGACCCGCGCGAGCACTTCCGCCACCCGCACCTCCAGCTCTTCGCCCCGCGCCAGCCCGTGAATCACCAACGGCTCACCCACGATATCACCCACCGTCATGCGCGGATTGAGTGAGGAATACGGATCTTGAAAAACCATCTGCGCGTGCTGCCGAATCGGCTTCAACTCGCGGGCCGGCAGTGTCGCGAGATCCACCATGCGCCCGTCGGGCAGCCGAAAGAACACTTCGCCCGCCGAGGGATCAATCGCCCTCAATACACATCGCGCCGTCGTCGTCTTGCCAGAACCACTCTCGCCCACGAGTCCGAGCGTCTCGCTTGGCGCGAGATCAAAGCTCACGTCGTCCACTGCCTTCACCACCGCCACGACCTTGCTGCAAAACCCCCGGCTCATCACCGGGAAATGTTTACACAGCCCGCGCACGGAGAGCAGCGGCTGCACGGTCACCGCCCCCACGTGTCCATTCGGCGCATTCACGATTTAACTTCTGCCGGCGCAAGTTCAGCCGCCGCCCTCGCGCTCTGCAACGCCGCGTGCCGCCGCGACGGCAACGCATCGAGCAACGCCCGCGTGTAAGCGTGTTGGGGATTCTTTAAAACCGCCCTCACATCCCCCCGCTCGACGATCTGCCCGCGATACATCACCGCCACATCGTCCGCCATTTGTGCGACCACGCCGAAGTCGTGCGTGATCAGCAGCACCGAGCAGCCCAGCTCGCGTTGCAGCGTCTTGATGAGCCCGAGGATCTGCGCCTGGATCGTCACATCGAGCGCCGTCGTCGGCTCGTCCGCGATCAACAGCTCCGGTTTACACACCAGCGCCATTGCGATCACCACGCGCTGCCGCATCCCGCCCGAAAGTTCGTGCGGATAGTGGTCGTAGCGTTGCTCGGCGTTCGCGATGCCCACTTTTTTCAACATCTCGATCGTCAGCCCGCGCGCCTGCGTCGGGTTCAATTTCTGATGGATCAAAATCGCCTCTGCGATCTGGCTCCCGACGGTGTGCACCGGCGACAGCGCGGTCATCGGCTCTTGGAAAATCATGCTCACGAGCCCGCCACGCACCTTATAGAGCATCTCAGATTCCTCTCCGAGCTGCGCAATATCGATATCCCCTGCCCGCGCGGAGCGCAGCAACATCCGCCCACCCACGATCCGCCCCGGTGGCTGGATCAATCGCAGGATTGAGTAGGACGTGACGCTCTTCCCCGAACCGCTCTCGCCCACGAGCGCGAGCGTCCGCCCCCGCGCGATTGAAAACGTCACCCCCTGCACCGCCGGCACCACCCCGTCGGGCGTGAAAAACGACACCTCCAGATTCTCCACTTCGAGAAGCGGCAAGTGCGCGGGGTCGGTGCCCGGATCAGCATCGCTCATCGGTTCGAGGTGGCTTGGGCGTCTCGCCCAAGTCCGATTCCATCGTGGCATGGGCATCCCGCCCATGTCTGGTCATCGTGTATCTCGTCGGGACCTCGCGCCCGTGCCACCCGGCAATCCCATTCGCCACTAGCATTGGCCCCTCCGGGCACTCGCAAAGCGCTCATTTGGTCGAATACGGATCGGCCGCATCGCGCAGCCCGTCTCCGAGGAAATTAAAACACAGCACCGTGAGCACGATCAACACGACCGGCATGAGCAACCACGGGTAGTTGGCGACGGTCTGGATACTCAGGCAGTCCTGCAACATCACGCCCCAGCTCACGATCGGCGGCCTCAGCCCCAGTTGCAAAAACGACAGCGACGTCTCGCCCAAAATCATCGCCGGCACACTCATCGTGAGCACCACGATGATGTGGCTCGTGAACCCCGGCAGCAGATGGCGGAACAGCACCCGCGTGTGCGACGCCCCGAGCAGCCGCGCCGCCATCGCGTAATCCTCCTCGCGCAACGACAGGATTTTCCCACGCACCACCCGCGCAAGGCCCGTCCACCCCAGCAGACTCAGCACCAGTGTGATCGCAAAATACGTCGAGAGCGGCGACCAGTCCGCCGGCAGCACCGCGCCAAACGCGAGCCACAACGGGATCTGCGGAAACGCATTGATGACCTCGATCACGCGCTGGATGAAATTATCCACGCCACCACCCACATAGCCCGAGATGCCGCCGATCGTCACGCCGAGCAGAAACGTCACCGCGATCGACACCAGCCCGACCGAGAGGCTGATCCGCGATCCATAGATCAGCCGGCTCAGTATGTCCTGCCCGTATTTGTCCGCGCCCAGATAGAAAAACGTCCGCGGCGTTCCGTCGGCCCGCAGGTTTTCCTCCGGATCTTTTACCCCGAAGAAATGGCGGTCCCAAGTGAACAGCCCCCAAAACTCATACGTGTGCCCCCTCACGAAAACCCCCAACTCGACCACCTGCGCCGGGTCCTCGATGTAAGATTTCTTAAAAGTCAGCGGGTCCACCTGCCGCTTCATCGCGGGCACATAAATGCCATGCTCCGGCGAAAAACGGGGCAACTGCGGTGGGCAATACGCCCGCGCCAGATCCCGCCATTGCCGCGGATAAGGCGCGAAAAATTCCGCGCCGAGCGCGATCACGTAGAGCACCGCCAGCAGATAAAGCGAAGCCACGGCCAGCTGGTGGTGCGCAAATCGCCGCCGGATCAGCGCCCATTGGGACAGGGTGCTGATTGAGCTCTCGGAGGGAGGTGCTGGGGTAACCGCCGCGGGCATCGCTTGCAGACAAGGGCCCCTCAGCCGCGCGGCAAGTTACAATTGGACGCCACGCCCATCGTCCCTTTTTGCCCCACGCACTCCGTGTTTCATCATTGAACCGCGACGACCGGTCGCAGCGTGCGCCCCTCGTTCCACAGGCCCTCGACCATGAGGGTCGTCGCCTGCGCCGGCAATCCGCGTTCGTTGCGCTCGACGAGGTTGATCAGCGTATCCACGGCCGTCGCTCCGATGAGTTCGCCGTTTTGGCAAACACCACTGCACGCGTGTCCGGGTCGCGTGCAGGCCAGCCACGCGAGCCCGATGTCCTCCGGCACGCGCCAGCCCCGCCGCTTCAGCAACGCGGGGAGTTGCTCGCCGCCCGGAGAAATCAACACGTCGGGCTTTTCCCGCTGCAACCACCGCATGATCGCCGTCTCGTCATCCATGTCGTCCACGAAAATCGGCTCCGTGAGCCCGATGTCCGAAAGCATGTCCGGTGCCACCGGCGTGCCCGCGTGCCAGCGCCCCTGGAGTCGCGCCTGGTTGATCTTCCGCAGCACGAGGCCCAACCCGCCGGTAACCGCGCCGGTGACACTCCCGCGCCGTCTGCAGGCTGGAAAAATAGTGGTCGTTGCAGACCGTGGTCACGGGCAATTCGGGCCACGGCACACTGAGGCTCACCGTGGCGAAATAGCCCCGGTGCGGCGCCGGCGGTGGCGCCCAGTCGGCGAGCGGGCTGATCAGCACGCCGTGGATGCCGCGCGCGCGGAGCATGTCACTGAAGCGTTCGTTCGACATCCCTTCGCGGTGCAGCCAAGATGCCCCCGGTCGATATCCGCGCAGCGTCGCCCGCTCCAGCGCACCCAAGCGCTGCTGCTGGAGCGTGACGGACGGATCCTCCCGCCAACCATCCGCGGTGTCGAACGCCCCCACTAACGCCAGCGTTGGCTTGTCCGTAAGTTCCCTCCCCTGCCGTCGCGCCCGCAACAGCGTCGAGACATACGGGTTGGGCTGATAACCCAGTTTGCGCGCGAGGGCCTGAATCCGCGTCCGCGTCCCCACCGCGATGCGCGGATAATTTGCCAGACTCATCGAAACGGTGGCCTGCGTCACACCCGGTTGCTGGGCGACAACCTTCGTGGTGACGACGCGATTCAGGCTTAAGGGCATCAACCTCGCGGCGGCCACTTTTTCTTTCGCAACGCCCGCTGCTCCCGTCCGTCTAACCGCCCACCATGCCCCACCCCATCACCCGTCGCTCCGCCCTCAAGACCGCCGCCCTCGGCGCCCTCGCCCTCCCTTTTCTCGGCTCTCGCTCCGCCGCTGCCACCGTCGCCGCCCCGCCGGTTTCTACCCGCAAAGAAAGCCTCCGCCTCGGCCTCGCCTCTTACACGACGCGCATGATGTCACTCGACGAGACCATCGCCGTCGCCCGCGTGATCCGCGTTACCAATCTCGCTCTCTTCAAGACCCACTGCGCCTGGGAAACCGCCACTCCCGCCGAGTGCCGCGCCGTCGGCGAAAAAGTCCGCGCCGCCGGCCTCACCCTCACCGGCTCCGGCGTCATCAACCTCCCCAACGACGACGCCAAACTCCGCGCCGCCTTCGAAAATGCGAAAGCCGCCGGCCTCCCCACCATGGTCTGCAAACCCGATCCCGTCGCCCTCCCCCTCATCGAGAAATTCGTGAAGGAATACGACCAGCGCCTCGCCCTCCACAACCACGGCCCCGAAGACAAAACCTACCCGTCGCCCCTCGACGCCTGGAAAGCCATCCAGCCCTTCGATGCCCGCATCGGCCTCTGCCTCGACGTCGGCCACTGCGCCCGCGCCGGCATGGACCCCGCCGCCGCCATCCGTCAGTTCGCGGCTCGCCTCTGCGATATTCACATGAAAGACACCGTCGCCCTCGTCGGCGCGACCAAGGACCTCCCCGTCGAAATCGGCTCCGGCCTCCTCGACATCCCCGCCATGCTCCGCGCCCTCCTCGCAATCAATTATGCCGGCGTCGTCTCCCTCGAATACGAGAAACCCACCGGTAATCCCGTCACCGGCGTCGCCGAATCCATCGGCTACGTCCGCGGCGTCCTCGCCACTTTGTAGAAACCCATAGGCCGCCCGCCCTTCGGGCTGGTAGTCCCGCCTTCGGCCGAAATCCGTGTTCCCGCTCCCGCCGCATTTCCGCCGCCGTTAGCGTCCATTCGCGTGATTCGCGGGGAAAAAACGCCCTCCTCCTCGGTTCTTTCCGTGTATTCCGTGGGCTCCTTCCCCTTCCGAGCCTCCGCCGCTTTCCGACTTTTGCGTATTTCGTGTGGTTTGTGGTAAAAAATCCCCCCCCCGTCACCCGGCCGTTTTCCGTGTTTTCCGTGTCTTCCGTGGGCAACTCCGTTCTTCCGCCTTGATCCCACCTGACCCCGCCGGAGAAGCTTCCGCCCCTTCTCGATCTCTCTTCCTTTCCGCTCTCAGCGCTCAACTTCAACTCTCCCGCATGGCTTCCTCCGCACCTCTCGGCTTTGGCATCATTGGACTCGGCCTCATCGCCGATTTCCACGCTCAGGCCATTGCCGAAGCCACCGGGGCCAAGCTCGTCGCCGTCTGCGGCCGCTCTGCCGAGAAATCCCGCGCCTTCGCGCAAAAATACGGCGCCGCCTTCAGCACCACCGATCTCGCCGATTTCCTCGCCCGCCCCGATCTCGACGTCGTCTGCATCGCCACACCCAGCGGCGCCCACCTCGAGCCCGCCCTCGCCGCCGCCCGCGCCGGCAAACACATCGTCATCGAGAAACCCATCGAGATCACCCTCGCCCGCGTGGACGCCCTCCTCGCCGGCGTCGCCGCCGCCGGCGTGAAGTTGATGCCGATCTTCCAAGCCCGCTTCGGCGACGGCGCCCGCACCGTCAAAGCCACCGTCTCTGCCGGCCGCCTGGGTCGCCTCAGCCTCGCCGGCGCCTACGTGAAGTGGCAACGCACCCCCGCCTACTACGCCGATAGCTGGCACGGCACCTTCGCCCTCGACGGCGGCGGCGCCATGATGAACCAGGGCATCCACGCCATCGACCTGCTCCAGTGGTTCGCCGGTCTCCCCTCCGAGGTTTTTTCCTGGAACACCCGCCGCGTCCACACCGGGATCGAGGTCGAAGACACCGCCGTCGCGTCGCTCCGTTTCCCCGACGGCGCCCTCGGCACCATCGAAGCCACCACCGCCGCCTACCCCGGCTGGGCCCGCCGGATCGAACTCTGCGGCGAAAACGGCTCCGTCGTCCTCCAAGACGACCGCATCCTCCGCTGGGATTTCCGCACCACCGAGCCCGGCGACGCCGCCATCCTCGCCGCCAAGCCCGACGACTCCATGCGCGCCGGCGCCAGTGCCCCCGGCGCGATGAGCCACCAAGGCCACCTCCGCCAGATCGAGAATTTTGTCGCCGCCATCCGCGACGGCGCATCCCTTGCTGTTGACGGCCCCGAAGCCCGCAAAGCCGTCGCCCTAATTCTCGCCCTCTACGCCTCCGCCCAATCCGGCCGGTCCGTTCAACTTTAAACAGCGTCCTCCCCTCACTCACTTTACCCATGACCACGATTACCCCCAACACGCCTTGGTGGCGCACCCTCACTAAAGAACACTGGTTCGTCTTCACCATCGCCTCCCTCGCGTGGCTCTTCGACTGCCTCGACCAACAGCTCTTCAACCTCGCCCGCGACGGCGCCATGGAAGGTCTCGTCGGCCCCGTCGCCGCCAAGATCAAGGGCCCCTACACCACCTCCGTCTTCCTCCTCGGCTGGGCCACCGGCGGTCTCATCTTCGGCGCCCTCGGCGATCGCTACGGCCGCGCCAAGGTCCTCACCGGCTCCATCCTCCTCTACTCGCTCTGCACCGGCCTGAGCTGCCTCTCCACCGGCTTTTTCGACTTCTGCGTTTACCGTTTCCTCACCGGCGTCGGCGTCGGCGGCGTCTTCGGTCTGGCCGTCGCCCTCGTGGCCGATACCGTCCCCGACAAGGCCCGCGCCCCCGCCCTCGGCATGCTCCAGTCGCTCTCCACGCTCGGCAACATCACCGCCGCCCTTCTCGGCATGGGCATCGGCGCCGTGGCCGTTCTCCCCCTCGGCCTCAAACCCTGGCAGGCCATGTTCCTCATCGGTGCGCTCCCCGCCTTCCTCTGCGTCTTCGTGATGGGCCGCCTCAAAGAACCGCAAAAGTGGATCGACGCCCGCGACGCCGGTGCGCTCAAGGGCGTGAAGCTCGGCTCCTACGCCGTCCTGCTCCGCCACCCGAAATGGAAACGCCACGCCTGGTATGGCCTCATCGCCTGCAGCGCCGGCATCATCGGCCTCTGGGGCATCGGCAACTTCCATCCCACCATTGTGGGCTCCATCGTCGAGACCCACTTCAAGTCCCTGCAACTCACCGGCGCCGAGCTCGCCAGCAAAAAAGCTCTCTGGCGCTCCGTCGGCCTGCTCCTTCAAAACGTCGGCGCCTTCGTCGGCATGATGACCTTCGCCCACCTCGCCCAGACCAAGGGCCGCAAGTTCGCCTTCGCCCTCGCCCTCCTCGTCTCGTTCCTCTCGACCCTCCTCGTCTTCAAAGGTCTCCGCGAATTCAGCCAGATCTTCTGGATGCTCCCGATCATGGGCTTCGGCCAGCTCTCCGTCTTCGCCGTCTTCGCGATCTACCTCCCCGAACTTTTCCCGACGAGCCTCCGCAGCACCGGTGTGAGTTTCTGTTACAACGTCGGTCGCATCCTCGCCGCCACCGCGCCCTTCACGATCAGCAAAATCACCGCGAGCCTCGGCGGCGACATCGAGAGCTTCCGCACCGCCGGCGTCTGGGTGAGCCTCGTCCTGCTCCTCGGCATCGCCGTCCTCCCGCTCCTCCCCGAGACGAAGGATCAGCCCTTGCCCGAGGAGTGATCCCCTGCGCGCGCGGCCGCCCCTCGCCGCTCCGCGTAGCGCTGGCATTCCGCCCGTTCCCGCAAGCAGGGCGGCGTCCCCGACCCGCCCTCCGCACCCGGGAGAGCGCGCGCCTCCGAACAGCCCCCGGAGCCCGTCAGGCACCTTCCCACAGGTAGC
>JACMRG010000352.1 GCA_014376585.1 Opitutaceae bacterium
CACCCCCGCCCAAATCGCCGAGTCCCGCGCCCTCCTCGAATCCGCCGACTGGATCGACGGCCGCGCCACCGCCGGCCACCAAGGCGCGCGCGTGAAAGACAACCTCCAACTCCGCGTCGACAGCCCCATCGCGCGCCAACTCGGCGCCGTCATCACGCGCGCACTCGCCGCAAATTCCCTCTTCATGTCGGCCGCCCTGCCGCTCCATATTCTGCCCCCCATGTTCAACCGCTACACCGGCGGCCAGCAATTCGGCACGCACGTGGACGGCTCCATCCGCACGATTCCCGGCACCGGCCAGCGGATGCGCACCGATCTTTCCGCGACGCTTTTCTTCGCCGGTCCCGAGGAATACGACGGCGGTGAACTTATCATCGAGGACACCTACGGCGCGAAGTCCGTGAAACTCCCCGCCGGCCACGTGATCCTCTATCCCGGCACGAGTCTGCACCGCGTCACCCCGGTCACTCGCGGCGCGCGCCTCTGCGCGTTCTTCTGGATTCAGTCCATGATTCGCGACGACGGCCGACGCTCCACTTTCTTTGAGACGGACGCCGCCATCCAGCGCCTCGGCTCCGAAAACGCCACCCACCCCTCCGTCATCTCGCTCACCGGCGTTTACCACAACCACCTCCGCCAATGGGCCGAAGTTTGATCCCCGCCCACTCCGCCGCCTCGCCCTCAACGCCGAACGCTCAACTCTCAGCCTTCCGCCGCCTCCCATGACCTTCCGCAAAATCATCTTCTGGGTCCACCTCATCGCCGGTCCCATCTCCGCTTTTGCCGTCGGCATCAGGTGCTTCACCGGCACCGTCCTCTCTTTCCCCCAAAAACTCTCCGTCCACGCCGAGCACAACGCCCACTTCGTCACCCCGCCCGCGCCCTCCGCGTCGGCCTGACCCTCCTTCTTTTATTTTTCCCATGCCCACCCACCGCTCCCTACCCGCCCTGCGACCCACCACCTGTCTCGCCGTCATCACCTTGTTCGCGACGCTCCTCACCGGCCTGCGTGCCGACGAAAATTATTTTGGTTATACCTACGGGTCCGAAACGCTCCCGAAAGGCCGTTGGGAAATCTACCAATGGGCCACCTCCCGCACCGGCAAGGCCGACGGCAGCTACCGCGCCCTCGATCTCCAGACCGAGATCGAGCACGGCTTCACCGACCGCCTCCAAGGCTCGCTTTACCTCAACGCCATCAAACACGACATCTCCCGCGTCACCGATTTCAGCGACCGCAATCAGGTTCGCTTCAACGGCCTCCAAGCCGCGCTAAAATACAGCTTCAAAAGTCCCTACAAGGACGGCTACGGCCTCGCCCTCTACCTCGAGCCCGGGTATAAACGCTACAGCGCGAAAAGCGGCGACCGCGTGGACATCTTTTTTATCGAACCGAAACTGATCCTGCAAAAAAACTTTCTCGAAGACTCGCTCGTCTGGGCCGTGAACTTCAGCGGCGAATTCGAACGGGAACACAATCTCGACGAGCGGGAGTGGGAGAGCGAACTTGAGCTCCAGCTCAGCACCGGCCTCAGCTACCGTTTCGCCCCGAATTGGTTTGCGGGCATCGAGGCGCTCGCCACCTCCGCCTTCGAGCGCATGCACCTCGATGCGCTCGGCGAATACGGCCTCTTCGCCGGCCCCAATCTCCACTATGCCAATAAAAAATGGTGGGCCACCCTCACCGTGCTCCCCCAGCTCACTGGCTGGCCCGAGACGAAAGGCCACCGCGACCTCGAACACTTCGAAAAGCTCCAGGTTCGACTCAAAGTCGGCTTTAACTTCTAATCGCCGCATGCCTTCGCGCTGGCTCCTCGCCCCCGCCTTCCTCGCCGCCTCCACCTCCGGTTACGCGACCACCTACCTCAGTCTCGCCGAGGCACAGGCGGCGATTTTTCCCGGCGCCGCCCTCACCCCCGCGCCCACCGTCCTCACCGCCGCGCAACGCACCGCCATCGAGAAAACTTCCGGCCTCCGCGTCCGCTCGCCCGAACTGCGCGCCTGGCGCGTCGCCGGCGGAGGCTGGTTCATCGTCGATGAGGTCCTCGGCAAACACGAATTCATCACCTACGCCGTCGGCCTCGGCCCCGATGGCGCCGTGCGCGCCGTCGAGATCATGGACTATCGCGAGACCTACGGCGGCGAAGTGCGAAACTTAAAATGGCGCACCCAGTTCGCCGGAAAAACCTCTGCCGCTCCCCTCAAGCTCGACCTGGACATTAAAAACATCTCCGGTGCCACGCTCTCCTCGCGCCACATCACCGACGGGGTGAAACGCCTCCTCGTCACGCATGACCTCGTGCTCAAAAAATCCGCCTGATCTGCGCCGCGCCCGGCCCCTCCTCGGCACGCTCGTCGAGATCACCGTGCCCGCCGGCCCCCGCAGTGAGGCTGCGCTTGAGCACGCTTTCGCCACCGTCGTCCGCGTGCACGCGCTCATGAACGCGCACGACCCGGCCAGCGATGTCGGCCGCATCGGCACCGCCCGCTCCGGTGCCGTCGTGCGCGTCCACCCGTGGACCTGGCGCGTGCTCACGGCCGCGCGACGCTTCGCGGAAATCTCCGGCGGTGCCTTCGATCCCGTCGCCGTGCCCAGCTCCGGCCGCGCCCTCTGGAGCGATCTCGTGCCGCTACCCGACCGCCGCTCGGTGCGCTGCCGTCGCCGTTTGCTCATCGACCTCGGCGGCATCGCCAAAGGCTTCGCCGTCGATCAAGCCGTCCGCTCGCTCCGCCGCGCCGGCCTCCCCTGCGGCCTCGTCAACGCCGGCGGCGACCTCCGCAGCTTTGGCCCGCGCGCCTGGCCCCTCCACGTGCGCGCCGCCGCCCATCCCGGCGAATTCGCCTCCCTCGGAACAATCGTGCACGCCGCCGTCGCCACCTCCGCGCCGTATTTCTCCCGACACCGCGATCACGGCCGCACCGTGAGCGCGCTGCTGGACCCGCGCGACGGGCGCTTCGTCACCGCCTCCGTCAGCGCCACCGTTTTCGCCCCCACCGCCCTCGCGGCCGACGCCCTCGCGAAAATTGTCCTGCTCGTCAACCGAGCCACCGCCGAGCCGATTCTCCGCCGCTACCGCGCCCGCGCCTGGTTGCAGACCGGCAAACCTCTGTCCCTACCCCATGCGATCTGAACCCCTGCGCCTCAGCCCGCGCCTGCGCGCCTGGACCTACAGCGCCTTCGGTGTGCTCTTCGCTAGCGGAGCGGCTTGGTGGCTCCTCCAGCAAACCAAGCCCGCCGAATCCGAGCTCGGTTTGCGAGCTCACGTCGCCTCGACTTGGCTGCTCCGCCTTCACGGCGCCGCCGCGATGCTGGTGCTCGTCATCCTCGGCCTGCTCCTGTCCGTGCACGTCGCGCGCGGCTGGCAAGCCCGCAAAAATCGGTTCTCCGGTGTTTCGATGCTCGCGCTGTGCGCGCTCCTCATCGCCAGCGGCTGGCTCCTCTACTACGCCAGTGGCGAGACGGTGCGGGCCGGCGCATCCGTTGTCCATATTGGGGCCGGCTTTATTCTGCCCATCCTTTTGGTTCTCCACATCGTGATCGGTCGCAGCACCCGCCGCCCCGCGGCCACCACCCCACCTTCGACATGACCTTCCGCAAAACCATTTTCTGGGGCCACCTCGCCGCCGGCCTCCTCGCCGGCCTTGCCATCGGCATCATGTGCTTCACCGGCACCATCCTCGCCTTCGAGAAACCGCTTGTCGCCTGGTCCGAACGCGACGCCCGCCAAATCACTCTCCCCGCCCCGGGCACCCCGCGCCTCACCTTCGCCGAGATGCAGGCCAAGCTCCCCGCCGCCCAACCCGCGGCCCGCCCCCAGAACATCGTCCTCCAAAACGACCCGCGCGCCGCCGTCGCCTTCACCACCGGCCGCAGCGGCGGTTTTTACGTCAACCCCTACACCGGGGAAGTCCGCCAGCCCCAGTCCGCCGCCATGGGCGAGTTCATGCACACCATGACGGATCTCCACCGCTCCCTTGGCTTCCGCGGCCAGGAAAGCCGCACCCGCGGCCAGCTCATCAACGGCATTTGCAACCTCGCCTTCTTCGTGCTCGCCGTCACCGGCATCTACCTCTGGTGGCCGCGCAAATGGCGCACCAAAGGCCTCCGGCGCTCCCTCTGGTTCGTCCGCGCCAGCGGCAAAGCCCGTGACTGGAATTGGCACAACGTCATCGGCCTCTGGACCTCCCCCGTCCTCATCGTCCTCACCCTCACCGCCATCCCCATCTCCTTCCGTTGGGGCGCCACCCTCATCTACACGGTCACCGGCACCGAAGCCCCCGCCGCCAACACCGGTCCCGGCGTTGCCGCCGCCGCCACGCCCCCGGCCGTCACCGTCACCCCGCCCTCCCTCGACGCCAAACCTCTCCCGCTAGACGCCCTCATCGCCACCGTCCAAAAACAAACCCCCGACTGGCAAACCCTCACCCTCCGCACGGGCAACGCCGGCAGCGCCGGCGCAGCCCGCCCGGCCGCGGCCGCTCCCGCCGAGGGGGTCGCCCCCAGCCCCGGCCGAACAATCGAAAATCGAGTTACCGAGCGCGGCGACAGTTCAGCATCAAAAATTGGAAATCCCATTACCGCCGTCACCCTGACCGTGCGCGAATCCACCTCTTGGCCCCGCACCGCCAACACCACGCTCACCGTCAATCCCTACACCGGCGAAATCCTCAAGCGCACCGGCTACGCCGATCTTAACGCCGCGCAACGCCTCCGCGCCTGGACGCGGTTCCTCCACACCGGCGAAGCCCTCGGCTGGCCCGGCCAACTCGCCGCCGGCCTCGCCTGCCTCGGCGCCCTCGTCCTCGTTTACACCGGCTTCGCCCTCTCTTGGCGCCGCTTTTTCGGCCGGCGTCCCCAACCCGAGACGGCCGCTCCCGCCCGTGCCTGATCCCGTCGCGCCCGATGCCGCCGCCTGGCTCGCCCGCGGCCAGGCCCTCGAAGCCCAGCAAACGCCCGCCGCCCTCGCCGAGGCGGTGCGCAGTTACGATGTGGCCATCGCACTTTTCCGCTCCTCCCTCCCCGATCCCGTCCCCGCCGCGCCGCACGCCCTCGCCGTCGCTTGGATGAATCGTGGCAACGCCCTCCAACAACTCGGCACGCCCTCCGCTCTTGCCGCGGCTGTCACCGCTTACGACGAAACCATCGCACTCCTCCTTCCCGCCCCCGCCGAAGAACTCGCCGCCCGCAACACCCTCGGCGCCGCGTGGATGAACCGGGGCCTCGCCGCCCACCGTCAGGCCACGCCCGCCTCGATCCTCGACGCCGTCCGCTCCCATGCCGAATCCATCGCCGTCCTCAACTCGCTCCCCCTCGACGAAAATCCGATCTTCCGCCGCAATCTCGCCGCCGCCCTCCTCAATCAAGCCAACGCCCTCCTCGACACCGGCAAACCGGAGCTTCTCGAATCCGCCCGCGCCGCCGCCCAC
>JACMRG010000353.1 GCA_014376585.1 Opitutaceae bacterium
CCCCGCGATGCCGCCGCCGGCGATCCGAACGCTCTCGCCGAAGTCGCGCGCTACATCCTCTACATCGAAAACGATTATCCCAGAGGACTGGCCGCCCTTCAAAAAGCCTCCGACGCGGGTGACCGCCCATCGACCGACCGCCTCTATCACGAGCTCCTCTCCCGCGAGCACGGTCTGCAGGACTTTTCCCGCGCCGCGAAGCTGCTCCCCCTCCTCGCCGAATGGGGCGACGCCGAGGCAATGGATCTCTATGGCTCGGCCCTCATCGCCGGCGACGGCTTCCCCCAGGACGCCGTGCGCGGCCTGGCCTTCCGCGAAAAAGCCGCGAAAGGGGAGGACTCCGCCATCATGTTTCGCCTCGCCTGCGACTACGAGATCGGCATCGGCATTCCTGCGGATCTGGCCCGCGCGACCCACTGGTATTCCCAGGCGTTTTGGCATCAGCAGGGGCTGCACAAGACACCCGCCCTCGGCGCCAAACTCGGCCTCCTCCTCCTTGCCCAAAAAGATGGCCTCCGCGTCAACCGTAACGAATTCGCGAAGCTGATTTCGCCCACCCCGATGGACGTGCTCTATTCCGTCCTCACCCCCGCGACCCGCGCCGCCCTCACCGCCCGCATCGCCGCCGAGTTGGCCCCCGATCAACCCGCGCCCGCCAATCCCGCCACCGTCATCGGCCTCATGTGGACGGATGCCCGCCTCGGCCCCCCCGACTATGCCCAGGCCACTCAGCTATTCCTCAATAACACCGATGCCGCCGCCCTCCGCCAACGCGGTCTCATGCACGAAAACGGCTGGTGGTGCCAGCGCGACGCCGATTACCGCTGGCATTTCCTGCCCGCCGATCACGCCGAGGCCCTGAAATGCTTCGCCGATGCCGCCGCCCGCGACGACGGCCCCGCGCACTATTACCTCGCCCAGGCTGCGCTGGAAAAATGGCACGCCACCTCAGCCCTGTCCGCCGCCGACGACTCCGAACGCCACGCCCGCGAAGGCGCCCGCCTCGGCGACCCCGCCTCGAAAAGTTTTTACGCCCAGTGGATTCAATACCGCACCAGCGAATCCCAAGCCCTCACCGCCGAGGAAAAAACCGCCGCCTACATCGACGCCCGCCGCCTCTGGGCCGAAGCCGACGCCGCCGGCATCATCGCCGCGACCTACTACCTCGGCGTCAGCGCCGAAAATGGCGACGGCACGCCGACCGACCTGCCCGCGGCTATCGGCCTCATCCGCCGCGCCGCCGAGGGCGGCTACGCTTCCGCCCAGGAACACCTCGGCCTCTGGCTGGACGAAGGCCGCGAAGGCCTGCCCCGAGATCGCGTTGCCGGCCGCGCCCTGCTCGTCCAAGCCGCCGCCGAGATCCCCCGCGCCGCCAACGAATTCGCCGTCTCCCTGTGGCATAGCGACGAAGTGAAAACGCGCTCTGAGGAAATCAAAACCTGGCTCGAAAAATCTTTTGACGGCGGCTACTGGGTCGCCGGCCGCAACCTCGCGAAATTCTGGCACGTCGGCCTCGGTGGCGTTAAAGACGAAACCCTCGCCCGCACGACCCTGGAAAAAGCCGCCGCGCAGGGCGGCAAGGAAGGCGCGAAAGTCCCCGCCGCAGCCTTCACCAAGGGCGACGCCGTGGACCCCGACCCCATCGCCGCCGCGAAATGGCAGGCCCTCGCCGAAGGCTGAAGCGCCCCCATCCGCCCGCTATCACGCCGTCATTGCGAGGAGCGCAGCGACGCGGCAATCCGGTTCACCATTCCCCGCGCGCAGCGCGAACGCGTCGCTCACTCCTTCGCCCCTGCGCCCACCTCGAAAAATCCCCGCAGTTCCGCGAGGTGATCCGTATTGATCAGATCCACCCCGGCCTCGCTTAAAACCGCCCACGCCTCGGGCGTATCCGGCGTGTTCCAAAACCGGATCATCCGGCCCTGCGCGTGCGCCTGCTTCACCCGCGCCGCCAGTTTCACCACGTCCGCTTCCGCGATTGGCCCGGTCCATTTCCAGCCAAAGACTTTCTCCCAGTTATCGCTCACGAGCGGAATGAGTCCGCCCGTAGCCTGATCGGCGGCGAGATCGTCGATGCGCCCGTCCATCGCGGCGAAGCGCACGGACTGCGCCGCCATCGCGCCCCGCGCCCGGTTGCCCGAAATGATCACCGTGATGGCTCCCACCGAAACTCGGTCTTCGCGAAAAACCGTGAGCATCTCCGCGTAATTCCTCAGCACCGCATCCAGCGCCGCAAAAGTCGGTGCCGCCTCCGATTTCACGTCGATGAGTAAAATGATCGTCGGCCCGCCACGATAAACCCGTCCGCCGTTTTGCACCACCCGCGCCCGCAACGGATCAAGGTAGAGCGCCTCCAGCGTGCGCGCCGGATTCACCGCCTTGCGGTCATGCGCGACCAACAGGCGCCCGTCGACCAGATGCACGTCCGCCTCCACGCTGCCGAAGCCGTTGTCGAGCGCCTCGAATAACGGCCGCGCGTGCTCGTAATCGTTGTGCGCATGCGCACGCGGCAGGGGCGTGGGCTCGGCGCGCGCGAACAACGTCGTGACCAGCAAGAACAGGGCGGGGATCGCGGGGTTACGCACGCCCGTTGTTGTCTGCGGAACCGCGCCAGGCGCAATTTTCAAATCAGCCGGCCCCGGTTCGACTGCACCGGCGGGTTTTCGGCACCGAACCCCTGAAGGCCTGTCGATTCCGGCTCCTTCGGAGCGCCCTCTGGCGCGGCCTTTCGCCGGCGCACTGAGGTTGGCTCCAGCCACGCCATCGGCCTCCGCGCGCCGCCGCTCCGGCGGTCGCAACCTCTTCACCACTCATGTCTCTCTCCATACCGGAATCCACTCTTCCACGCATCGGCATGGTCTCCACCCACGGTAAGGTCGCGGCCGACCCACCGTTGGGCGCCGCCGACACCGGCGGGCAGGTCGCCTATGTCCTCGAACTCCCCAAGAAACTCGCGCAGCTCGGCTTCGAGGTGGACATCTGGACCCGGCGTTTCGAAGACCAGCCCGAGATGGACATCGTCAACGAGCGCGTGCGCGTTCTCCGCGTGCCCTGCGGCGGCCGCAATTTCCTCGATAAGGAATATCTCGTCCGGCATCTTGACGAATGGGCCGAACACGCCCTCCGCCTCATCGCCCGCCACGGCCTCACCTACCGGTTTTTCAACAGCCACTACCGGGACGCCGGCTACGCCACGCAGCGCCTCGCGGAGGCGCTCGACGCACCGCACATCCACACTCCGCATTCCCCCGGATTGTGGAAAAAACAACTGATGGAAAAAGACCACCCGGAGGATGCGGCCACCTTCGACCGCAATACAATTTTACCCGGCGCATCGCGGAGCAGTGCTCAGGATTCCAACAACGACGGCCTCCTCGAAATCCCCGAGGCCGGCGACTGGACCGATCCCTTCGGCCGCAGTTACAACGTCCTCTACGACGAGGTCCTCTGGTTCCGTGCGAACGTCCGCTACGGCCACATCCTTGAACTCACGGGCCGCTTCGACCGCGCCGCCGACTATCTCCGCTGGTCGCAAAAAATCCGCGGTCGCATCCTCGATGTCTTCTGGCCGACGACGAAGCCCGATGAGACCGGCCCCACCCAAAACCGTTTCGCCGACCGCCAGCGCGGCCTTGGGGACACGCAATATCTCTTGGCCGAGATCACGCCTTTCGCCTTCAACTGGCGCTGCGACACCTGCGGTAACATCCTCACCTTCCTCATGAACGTGCTCGACGTGGACCGGGCGCGCACCGCGTTTCGTTTCATGTGGGGCGTCGGCGTCAATCAGCCCGGCCCGATCGCCAATCTCTACCCGGTGGTGCAGGCCGGCGACCCCGACTGGCGTGCCTACTACACCGTCAATCTTCTCAATCTCCCGCACCACTATCACAACGGCGGCATCTGGCCGTTCATCGGCGGCATGTGGGTGCGCTTCATCAACCGACTCGGCTTCCACGAAGTCGCCACCCAGGAGCTGTTGCGCCTCGCCCGGCTCAACCAGCTCGGCCGCGACCACGAATGGGAATTCAACGAGTGGGCCCACGGCCAGACCGGCCGCCCCATGGGCAAAGCCTATCAGGCGTGGAGCGCCGCCTTTTTTCTCCGGGCCTGTCACGATCTCGAGGCGGATCCGAAAAGCCTCGGTCACGAATAAAACAAGCCGCCGGCCCAACCGCCGTCATGGCTGCCCGGCGTGAGTAGATTTCCCTCGTGCCAGCCGGGCGCACGGGGCTTCTATCACGGCTCCTTTCTTCCATGCCGCCCCCCGCTCAGCCGACCCTCCTCGTCGTCGATGATACGCCCGCTTCGCTCGGCGTCGTGTGCGATACCCTCCGCCGCGAGGGCGTGCGCGTCCTCCTCGCCGAGAGTGGCGCCGCCGCCCGGGAGGTTCTCGCCCGCACCCTCCCCGATCTCGTGCTCCTCGATGTGATGATGCCCGGCGAAGACGGGTTCGCCCTCTGCGCCGCCCTCCGCGCCCATCCCGCGTGGCGTGAGATTCCGATTATTTTCCTCACCTCCATCGACGTCGCCGAGCAGAAGGTCCGCGCCTTCGCCGCCGGCGCGGTGGACTACGTCACGAAGCCCGTCCACGTGCCCGAACTCGTCGCCCGCGTGCAAGTCCAGCTCGCCCTCCGCGCCGCCCGCCGCGCGCTTGAAACGAAGAACCACGAACTCGAAGCCGAGGTCGCCGTGCGCCTCGACGCCGAGGAACAGCTCGCCGCCTCGCTCGACCGCGCCGTGCTCGTCCTCGACCGCGCCGGCACCCTGCTCTTCGGCACGCGCCCCGCCCACGGTCTCATCGCGAAATATTTCCCCGCCGGCCGGCCCGCCGCGCTCGCCGCCGCCGGGAAATTCCCCGCGCCCGCCGGCCAGGGCACACTCATCGTGCGCCGTTTTTCCGAGGCCGGCCGCGACGACACCGTGATGCTCGTCTTCGAGGAGGAGCACGCACCGCCCGGCCCCGCCGCCTTGATCGCCCTCGGCCTCACCGTGCGCCAGGCCGAAGTCGCCTACTGGGTCGCCCAGGGCAAAAGCAACGGCGAGACGGCCATCATTCTCGGCACCAGCCCGCGCACCATCGACAAGCACATGGAGCGCATTTTCATCCGCCTCGGCGTCGAGAACCGCTCTTCGTTGATCGTGACCGCCGGCGAGCGCCTCCGCCCCGCCCGCGGCTGAGTCGGTCGCGCTCTAGGCCCACCCGCCGGCCGGGCTCCGCTGGTTCGCCCACCCCGCGTTCGCCCCGTTACGCACAACCGCGTAACCGCATATCGGCGGTCCCGTGGTATCCTACGCGCGAATGAAATTTTTCCGCTCTGCTCTCACTCTCGCGCTGGCCTGCGTCGCTTTCGCCGCCTCCGCCCGCGCCCAAATTCCCGTCTGGGCCAAAACCACTCCCGCCGACATCGTCTCCTCCGGCATCGGCGCCCAGGTCACCGGCGCCGACTACGGCAACGGCACTTTCGTCCTCGCCGCCTATTTCGGTGGATTCAACTCCCCCATCGTCCCGACCGTTTACACCAGCCCCGACGGCACGACATGGACCAAGCGCATCCTCCCCGTCACCGGCTCCCGCGTCGGCGGCCCGCGGTTTATCAACGGCAAATTTTATCTCGGCATGGATGCCGCCACCAACGCCAACGGCATCGCCACCGGCGTCCCCGGCGCCGTCCTCTCCAGTGCCGACGGCATCACTTGGTCCGCCACCACCCTCAGCACCGCGCTCTTCGGCCCGAATAATTTTGTCTTCGGCAACGGCGTCTATCTCGCCACCGCGACCCCCGCCAGCGGCCAGGCCACCCAGGTCGTCACCAGCGCCGACGGCGTCTCCTGGACTCCGCGCACCGTCGTCGCCGGTGCCAGCGGCGCCAGCATCGCCTTCTTCAACGGCAAGTTCTATTGCACCGTCAGCGTCTCCGGCACGGCATCCCTTTACACCAGCGCCGATGCCATCGCCTGGACGCGCGTCACCACCGCCCCGGCCAACCTGAACACTTTCTACAACCTCGCCGCCAGTCCCACGACCCTGCTCGCGCCCTCCGGCGTTTACGGCAATGCCGCCCAAAGCCTGAGCACCGACGGCGCCGCCTTCACCACCGCCGCCCCCGGCATCGCCCTCGTCGCGGGCACCATCCGCTATGTGAACGGCGCCTTCGTCACCCCCGCCCCCGCCACCTCCTCCACCAACGACGTGACCCTCGCCCGCGCCTCCTTCGACGGCCGCACGTGGACCACCATCGGCTCGACCACCAATTTTTCCGACGGCGTCGAGATCGCCTACGGCAACGGCCGCTACGTCTTCGTCGGAGAGTTCAATGTCTACACCGGCGCCACCACCATTTCCCCCGGCGGCACTTCCAATGGCGGCGGCACGACCACCCCCGCGCCCGTCGTCACCGCGCAGCCCGCCGCCTCGCAGAGCATCGCCCTCGGCGGCGGCGTCACCTTCACGTTCAGCGTCACCGGCACGGGCATCACCTACCAATGGTTCTTCAACGGCGTCGCCATCGGCGGCGCGGTAAATTTCAACTACACCATCGGCACCGTCACCGCCGCCAACGCTGGCAGCTACACCGTGACCGCCACCAACGCCGGCGGCTCCGTCACCAGCGCCGCATCCGTCCTCACCGTCACCGCCGCCGCGCCCGGCATTGCCTACCTCAGCAACGCCTCCGTCCTCGCCCGCGCCGGCACCGGTAGCGAGATCCTCACCGTCGGCGTCACTGTCGGTGGCGGCACCGGCAATAAAAACGTCCTCATCCGCGGCATCGGACCCACCCTCGCGATGTTCAACGTCGTCGGCGCCCTCGCCGACCCCACGCTCGCCCTTTTCCGCGGGCAGACTCAAATCGCCGCCAACGATGACTGGGGCAACGACAGCGCGATCGCCGCCGCGATGTCCGCCGTGGGCGCCTTCACCCTCACGCCCACCTCCAAGGATGCCGCCATCTATGCCGCGGGCGTCGGAGCCGGCGGCTACACGGTCCAGCTCGCGGGCAAAGCGGGCGCCACCGGCACCGGTCTCATCGAACTCTATGATTCCGCCACCGCCGCGAGCATCACCGCCACCAGCCCGCGCCTCATTAACATCTCCGCCCGCACCTTCGGCGGCACCGGCTCCAGCACCCTGATTCTCGGCTTTACCGTCTCGGGCACCGGCACGCGCCGTCTGCTTATCCGCGCCAGCGGCCCCGCCCTCATCCCGCTCGGCGTCACCAGCACCATGGCCGACCCCAAGCTCGAACTCTACAACAGCGCCGGCACCAAGCTCGACGAAAACGACAACTGGGACCCGGCGACCGCCGCCACCCAGACGAGCGTCGGCGCCTTCCCGTTCACCGCCGGCTCCAAGGAAGCCGTGCTCATCACCACCCTCGCCCCCGGCGGCTACACCGCGCAGGTCGTCGCCGGCGGCGGCGCCACCGGCGTGGCCCTCGTCGAGATCTACGAGCTGCCGTAATTTTGCCTCCTCGATTGTAGGCGGGTTGCCCTCACCCCGCGCTTGCCGCCCGTCGCGCTCCCGCGACGGGCTTTTTCTTGGCACCATTACGCGCCACTGTTGGTCTCTGCCTCATGTTTACCATCCTCGGCGGTGACGGCAAAGAATACGGCCCCGCCACGCTCGCCCAAATCCGCGCGTGGGTCGCCTCCGGTCGCGCCAACCTCGATACGCAAGCCAAGCTCGCCGGCGACACCGAGTGGCGCCGCCTCGGCGAGATCCCGGAGTTCAACGGCACCGCCGACGCCAACACACCGCCGCCGCTCGACGGAGCCGCACCCGTCGAACTCGTCCCGGCCGACCGCGGCCGGCGCTTGCTCGCCATGATTATCGACCGCCTCTTGGAAGGCCTGGCCGCGCTACCCGGCCTCCTGTTACTCGGGCCTGTGTTCTTCCGCGCGGTCGTCGACTCCGCCCAAGGTCACACTCCCGATTTCAACGGCATTGAAGCCGGCGGCATGTTGCTCGGTGTCGCGCTCCTCGGCATCGGTGGCCTGGCCCTCACGATCACCCAGGTCGTCATGATCAGCACGCGTGGCCAGAGCCTCGGCAAACGCTTCCTCGGTCTCCGCATCGTGCGGTTCGGCACAGGCGCCCCCGCGGGCTTTGCGCACGGCTGGTTGCTCCGCTCGGTCGTGCCCGGCGTCATTTCCTTTATTCCGTGGATCGGCTTCGTTTTCGTGATCGTGAACTACAGCTTCATCTTCCGCGAAGACCGCCGCTGCCTCCACGATCTCATCGCCGACACCCGCGTGGTGAAGGCGTGAACTCATGATTTTGTCGATCGCTTAAAGCTAAGTGCGGAGAGCTCGATCCTCGGAGACCGAGCGAGTGGATTGCATCGGGGCCACCGAGTTCGTGGCCCGCGGCGACTCTCAGCTCTCAACTCGTAGGTGCAGCCGCCGCGCGCCGGGCGACCATTTGCCGGCCCGAAAACAATCACGATCACGCTCGCCGCCAGAAAGAGAAATGGCGCCGCGCCGGTAAACTTGTCCGGGTCGCTGAAGATCGCGTGTAGCGCCTCTCTGCGGGCCGTCGCGTAGGCGACGAGCACCGTGAAAATCAGCGCGGGCGAGACGAAGCGCGCGAGAAATCCCAGCAACAGCAACGCTCCGCCAAAGCACTGGACTGACCCCGCCGCCATGGCATTCAGGCGCGGCAGCGACAGGTGCGGGCTTTCGAAAAAATTCGTGGTGCGGCCGAGATTCATGAGCTTGCCCCAGCCCGTCTGCATAAATTGCCAACCCCAGAAGAGGCGGATGACGAACAACAGCGGTGCTTGGAGCAGGCCGGCGATCACGCCGAGCACGTTGTCGAGTTTCCCGATGGGGGCGGGGAATTTCATACCGGTGAGAGCACCGGCCCCGGATTTATGCCGTCAAAAGCGCGAAAGGTCCTACGGTGCCAACTTCACTCACGTTTTGACCCTGAAGGGTTGAAGTCGGGCCGCGACCTCCGGGCCCGACGGCTTGAGTCGGAGGCTTCGCTCGCAACCGGGTCCGGAGGTCCCGGTTATTCCGCAATTCATCCAAAGTCTAAAAATTAAGTGACGTGGGTATAATCCCCGCCCGCGTCGGCGTCGGCGCGCGGCACGGATTACCGGGTTCTCCTCATCCGCCCGGGAGGATTGCCACGTCCGGATCCGAGGCCCGTGTCGGCTTCACCCCGGTTCGTCTCCTGTAAACCCAGCAACGGTTCGACCGGAGCCCGGTGAGCCGCGATCACACGCTCAGCCGCACGCGCCTCAGTTCTTCAGCCGAATCGCATGACGCGCCTCGTTGAAACTCAGCGTAAGCACCCCGGGGGCGATGCGGACGACTTTGACCGCGCTCTTCGGATCGCGCTTTTCCATCAGGATTATGTCGCCCACTTTGTAGAGCAGTTGGTTGATGTAGAGGCTGGTCTTTCCGTTGAGGGCGACCATGCCGCCGATTTTCAGCGTGGCGGCAAAACGGGTGAGCGTCTCCAAATCGCTGCCGGGCTCGGGGCCTTCAGGCGCCGCGACCGGCGCCGCCGGCGCGACGGGCGCGAGATCGTCGTCGATCGCGAGCGCGGTGGTGGCGTTGGGCAGCGTAAAGGGATTCGGCAGCACCGCCGGCAACGGCTCGGGGTTCACGCGGGCCTTGAGGAGCTGGTCGATGCGCAGGCGGATCGGCTCAAAGGGATCGTTGACCTTGGCCTCGGCGGGTCTGCCCGCGCCGGCCTTGGTCGCCGCGGATTTCTCGGGCGGGGTCGCGACCGGCGTCGCGGCAAACGCCACCCCGGCCGTAAGTGCGAAGGCGAGGGCAAGGCGGCGGAGGGCAAAGCATGGCGCGTTCATTTGTTGCCGAGGAGTTCGACGGTCATATCCAGCGCGAGCGTGCCCGCCTTGGCGTCGCTGCGGGTAAAATCGTAGTCCTTGATGCGCGCGAGGCGCGGCCCGGTTTCGAGGGCGCGCACGAAGCCGATGAGCTGCGGGTAGGAACCGGTGACCCGCAGGGAAAACGGCACGGCCTTGAAGGGATTCCCCTGCATGACCTGCGCATTGAGCTGCGAGATCTGCGCGAGGCGCGCGCGGCTGGCCGTCTCGAGTTTGTAGAAATAGCCGAGATTTTCGGCCAGACCGCTTTCGACGACGAGGTTGCGCTCGATCAACTCCACCGCCTCCTGCGTGGTGGCGACCTGCGCCGTGAGCCGCGTGTGGCTGGCGAGCACGGGTAGCATGGCCTCGCCGTAGAGCCGCGCCTCATCGTGCTGGCGCGCGAGCGTGTGGCGCTGGTCCCAGAAATAATAGTTGGCCGCACCCAGCAGCAACAGCACCGCCACGCAGCTTGAGACCAGCGGATAGCGCCGGATCAGATCCCAGAACTGTTGGAGGAGGACGCTCATTTCTGGAGGCCTTTCGGATCTTTGAGGCGAAACGTGATCTCGAAAATATGCACGTCCGTCGTGCCCTCGCGATTAAACGAAGTCAGCGTGATGCTCCCGAAGAGCGGGCCGATCGCGGGATCGCGGCGGAGGTCTTCGACGTAGCGCTTGGCGGACCGGCTGGCCTCCTCGGAAGATTGCCGCAGGCCACCGCGCACGACCACGCCGGTGTCGCTGCTCGAGATTGCGTCGATCCGGATGTTGGTCGGATGCGAACGGCCCAAACTGAGGATAAAATCCGAGACCGGATACGGCATCTGCATCAGCTCATACGCGTATTTGATGCGCTCGGATTTGTTGCTGAGATTGCGGCTGAGCTGGTTGACCTCGGCGACCGGGCGGCGGTTTTCCGTGTTACGTTTTTCCCAATACTCGATCTGCGCGCTGAGCTCGCGGCTGGCGTAGAGCTGCCACGCCGTGATCATGAACACCGTGACCGCGAGCGTGACCGCGACGACGTTGATGATGAAACGGCGGCGGACGAGATCGTTGCTCGGCAGCGCCGCGGAGAGCCGGTAATCGACGCGCCACGGCCCTTGGTGCGGGGCGTCTTCGCGCGGCGTTTTTTCCAGCTTTTGCCCGGGCACATCGGCCACGAGGCTCAACGCCCCGAGCCAGTGCGGCGCAAACGACGTCACGCCTTCGGCACCCTGCAGGTTCACGGTGGGCAACCACTCCGCGCAGTCCAAGGCGAACGGCGCGCGGCCGACGACATCGGCGAGCGCGCGCGCGATCCAACCGAGCTCAGGCGGCAGGTAAGCGCAGTAGATCTCGCCCACGGACTGGCCGGTGGCCATTTCAAAAGAATCCACGACCGGTTTCAGATCGCGGCCGATGGCGCGCACGAGCCGGCCGGCGCGGAGCTGCAGTTCATCGTCCACGCGGAGGAAACGCTCCCGCACCGCCGCCGCATCCGTGAGATCGAATTCCTTGCGCGCCAGCTGCACGATGGACGCAAATCCGTGCCGCACCGGTGCGGGCGTCGCCACGCCTTCCTTGCCGATGATGTAGGCGACCGTTTGCTCCTGCTCGATCACGATGACCACCACCGCGCTCTTTTCGTTGCGCCGCGCCTTGTAGTCCGCGATCACGCCGAGCAGTGGGAGTAACCCCAGTTCTACGCGGAAGGGCAGCAACCGGTGGTCGAGGAGCCGCTGCTGCAGCTGGTGCACATCGCTGTTAGAAACGCCGGAAAGCAGCGCCGGCCGCTGCGAGCTGCCGGCCGGCAGCGGCAGGCCCTCGAGCGGCGTGACCGCGTGAAAGGTCCAAGCGTCGGGCCGCTCGATCTGATACTGCTCCTTTGCGATGGTCCCGAAGTAACCCGGCTCCACCAGCCGGCGCGGCTGGATACTCTCTCGCTGCAACAGCGCCTCGGGCGGCACGAAACCGCAGATGACGGGCACCCAGGCTTTTTGCCGCTCAAAATTGGTGTCGAGCCACGCCCGCAAACCGGCCTCGTCGCCGGTCTCAAATTCCGCCGCGCAATCCAACCTGATCGCGCCCTCATCCGGCCGCGTCAGCCCAGCAACCAACGTCCGATAGGGGTTTATCTCTATCAAAAGATTGCGCCGGGAGTGGCGGTTGAACAAATCGCGGAAGATCACGGAGGGGCGGAAAACAAGGTTTTCATGACTATTAAGCGCGTCGGGCCGGCGTCAAGGTGAGCGCGGCGTTGCCGGAAGTTTGCCCCCAAGTCTAACCGGCCGCGGCCTTGAGCAGTCGAGCAACGCGACACGACCAGAACCTCGTCACGTTTTGACCAAGGACCCGCCACTACTCTGCCCGCACAACCGCAAAAACTCGATATTGAGCGCGCTTAACTCTCGTCGACGACCATCAATGTCCGCCGCAAAAGGCGCTCTTCGATATACCAATCCGCCACCCGCAATTGCCTGAACACTGGCCGCAGAGCCGGCAGCAGCCCCCCGCGCTTGGCGCGCACGAGCAAACCAAGCGTGCCAATGCAGCGGAAATGATTCAGCTCCGCCAACGCCCGGCCCCGGGCGTCGTCCATCAACAGACACGCGTGTCGGTTGCGCGCCGCCAAAGCCATCGCCGCCGCCTCGCCTTCATCCACTTGGAAGCGAAATGCCGCTACCAACTCGGCGTCGGGCAGCTGGACCGCACCGGCAAAAGTGCTCGCGATTAACGCCACTTCCGGCCGGCCAGCTCCCTCGGTCACGACTTCCTTCCAGACCGCCGCAGGAATCCAAACCTCATCGGCCAACGCCCCCACGAGATCCAGCCGTCCCACCTTCGCCAACAAAATCAACGGACTCGCGTCGCAGATAATCAGCAATTCACGCGGGATCGAATTCATGCGCCAATTGTTCGTCGGTCAGATTGATGACCGAAACTCCGAGCCGAGCCAGCGCTTCCATGAAACTCCAAACCGGTAACCCCGCCATCTCTGCCGCCTGACCCAGAGTGAGCCGCCGCAATTCGAAAAGTTTGGCCGCAAGGATTAGCCTGAACTCATGCTGCGCCTCAGCCTGATTGAGCCCGGAATTCGCCAGCCAGCGTTCGTCCACGGCCACTTCGACGATCGTCATAGTGGCCCGACGTTACCGGGAGCCTGCTGTCGCGCAAGGCCGGACCCGGAATCGAACATCATTACGCGAGATTTAAATCGATCTTGCATCGCACTCCTTCCGGGCGCGGCGTGACTTGGCCCCCGTCTTCAGAGCAAAACCGGTTTTGTTAGAGCCGCCACAACCTTAAACCCGCCCCACCACTCCCCGGTGCTTGGCTGTGTCCCGGGCGCTCGGCTCACGCTTGCGCGAGCGATTCGCGGACCACGGAGGGATGTCGCGCCGCTACGCGAAGCAACGCTTTGGCGGCTCCGGTGGGCTGACGGTCGCCTTGTTCCCAATGACGCACGGTGCCCAAGCCGACGCCGAGCAACGCCGCAAACTCTTCCTGCGTGTAGCCGAGTTGGGCGCGGATGGCGCGGGGGTGCTTCGGCGTGAGATCCACTTGGCGGGTGGGCGCGAGACGGCCGGCCCGGATGGATTTCATCTCGGCCACGCTTTGCATAAGTTCTTTGAAGGCGGCGTTTTTCATGGGATTAGTCTCCGGCGAGATTGCGCAGTTGGCGGGCTTGTGCAGCCGTGATGTCGGACGTTTCGTTTTTGGCGTAGGCGTAGAGCAGGACAATTTGGTCGTCCGTCTGGACCCAGTAGTAGATGACGCGGGCTCCGCCTCGCTTGCCCTGCCCTCGAGCCGCAAAGCGGAGTTTGCGCAGCCCGCCAATCCCCGGAACGACCACTCCGGCCGCCGGGCGCAACATGAGGGCGGTTTGCAGGGCGGCGTCAACCGGCGGAATACTAGGAGCGGATCACTACCGCTGATTTGCCAATTCAGTAAGGTTGTCGGGATTAATGATGAACGGTGTCGTTATTCCTGGGAAATATGCGGTGCGCAAATCTGTGTCGTAGTGGACAGTTGGTGTGAAGGAAGACCCAAAGTTCACTTGGTAAGCCGCTAGGATCGCGCCGTTGAAGGTCGCGTTCGTGGAAAACGACAAGAGCGCGCTCGGATGGGAGTGATATATCACCCCGGTGAACCCCGTGGTGGCAGTATATAAGAAGGTGGGGACGGGTGAGACAACCGCACTATAACAAAACACCGCGAAGTTGGCTGGCACGCTGGTGTTATTGACCCACCCTCGACCTGCCGTGGTGGTGCCCATGCTAACATTGCCTTTGATAAAGAGCTGCAAAGAACATCCCGCGTTTACAACGATCCTATCACCGCTCGTCATGGTGAGGTCACCGGTGATATCTAGGCGAACGTTCGCAGCGGCAATTGTCAGCGTGCCGCTGCCCCCCAAAGTAAGGTTGCCGCCCCGCCGATAAAAGCCGTTGGCAACCGATAGGGTTTGCCCTGCGTCAAGAATCGCTGTCGGCGTTGTAGTGGGCACCGATATAGTGAAGAGCGGAATAAACGCGCTAGTTGCAATGCGGTTGGGGTTCACGGTATCCGAGGAAATACCGCGAATTTTACCAGCGCCGGAGGGAGTTACTGAAGTTCCGTTTGTTTGTGCATATCCATCGATTATGGCAGTGCCCGGGCTGATCGCGTTGGAGGCAACGACCGCAGCGTAGGTTTTGTTGGTCGAGCTGTTCCACGCTCCAATGCTCGACCGATAACTATCCACCGTGCCTCCGTTCTGGAACGTGATGCTGGTGCCCGCTGCCACCGCATTTGCAAAAAGCGGAGCCCGCTGCGTAGGGGTTGAGGTCTGGGTGACCGAGAGGGTTTTCGAATAAGTTTCCCCATTGGAAAGCGTGACTGTAGCCGCCGATGTAATCCCTGGATTATTGCCTGTGGAATTGGTGATGGTCATCTGCACCTGCCCCGTCCCGCCTGCCCCGAGCGAGTAACCACTCAGGGTGAGGCTGCGCGTCGTGCCGGAGAGCGTCCACGTCTGGTCCGACGCCGGTCCGCTCGTCGTCCACACCTGCGGCGGGCCGGAATTAAGCGCCCAGAGCGCCTCCTCCAAACCCACCTCGGCAAGATAGCGCACGCGATTGTTATTAAACTCACGCGAGCTGAACTGCTGGGATCGGGAACACACCGCGAGGTAACTCGCCAAGGCGATCCCGATCACCGCCGTGAAGCAGAGCGCGACTAGAACGAGCGAGCCCTGCTCCTTATTTTTACCGGACACGCGCATGGGCTCAGGAACCGGTCGGCAGCGCCTTGTTGCGCAAGAGCACGCGGGAGGAAACGGTCTGGCGGCTCACCCAGGTGCCGACCGCCGTGGTGCCGCCCTCCACAGTAAAGCTGACGCCGATGCGCTTCACACTCAGAGGGACGACGGTGCCGCTCAGCGCCGTCGCGCCAGTGGTCGAATAGTAACTGAATGAAAAAGCCGTGCAGTCTCCTCCGAACAAATCGGCGTTGGCAAAGGAGTCGCTGGCGACGGTGGAGACCCGGGTGAGGGTGGGATAGGTGTAGGTGTAGGTGACGGTGCCACCCGGCACCGTCAAAGTGACCCCAGCGCTGGTTGCAGAACCGACTGCGCTGGCCCGCTGAAAGTCGCGGGCCAACAATCCGAGGGCGATACGACTCTTAGCCTCGACGATCTGGAGATTGGCGAGCCGAGTAAGATTACGCCCAAGAAAGATGTAGCTGCTCAAAATCGCCAGCATCAGCATGGCCGAGAGCGTCGAGGCGACGAGCGCCTCAACGAGCGTGAACCCGCGGTTGTGACGGGGCCTAGGCATCACGATTTTTGAAAAGATAGCTGGAGGCCATTCGGGCCAAAATACATCTCGGCAGAACGACTATACGAGCGGTTTGTATTACTAGCCCACGTTACCATATAGATAATTTTAATGAAAGTGACAGTAGCCGAAGTCGCAGAGACGGGACGGACATAGCTTACCGTATAACCGAGCGTAAAACCCTTGGCCATTCCCAAGAGCGCAGAGTTATCGTCAATTGTTGTAGCTGTAAAATTTGTTAGCCCAAAACGGGTAAGATCTCCGCTTACGGAACCATCGTAATCAACGGAGATGCTAGCCGATGACGGAAGATTTGCGACCGTAGTCCAAGAGCTAGAGCGAAGCTTCTCGACCTCGGAATCGATCAACTGTATCGCACACTGCTGTTTCTGGGCCGTATCAATCATCTGGCTCCCGATCGTCACCGCTTGAATTATCCCAATAAACCCCACCACCAAAATGAGCGAAGCCATCCCCACTTCGATCAAAGTGAAGCCCGCCTGATTGGTGATGCGCTGTTTCGACATGCCTGGGTGGTTTAACCTAGTCCGCCGATTCATACCCCGACCCGGGGCCTCGGGCAAGTGGTGAGTGATCGGCGGACGCCAAACTCACCGTTTCATAATAATTCTGGGCTAAAATTTAACCGCGGAAGCACGGAGATGACCGTATGGAAATATCGTTGCGGCCGAAAGCACTCATCTGGCAAAGAGCCCTGCTCTCCGATTCTTCGGATTTTCCTATCTGTGCCTCAGTGCCTATGTGGTTCCACTCCGGTTTCCCGCTCCCAAAAGAACCACGCGACGTTTCCAACGAGGCCAAAAATCTCCCTCAACCCCGCCCTTGACACTCCTCCGGCGCTTCGACACTTCAATCACCCCTTAATCGCTCAATAAGTCATGAAACCCACCTTCCGCCCGCATCGTTTAAAGCGCGCCCGCAAGATCGGCTACCGCGCCCGTATGGCCACCCCTGGTGGTCGCAAAGTTATTCGCGCCCGCCGCCTCAAAGGTCGCAAGCGTCTGACCGTCGTTTGATTCCGCGCGGCTTTGTCCGCGCCCGATACCGTCGCAGCCCATGCGTTTTCGCCCTGAGCAGCACCTCCGCCGCCAGGACGAAATCCGTGTTGTCAGGACTGAGGGCCGTCGTTTCGACGTCCGCGTCCTCACGATTTGGTGGCTCGTGCGTCCGCCTGAAATCACCGTGACAGGCCCCCGCGCCTGCGTGATCGCCTCCACCGCCGCCGTGGGCAACGCCATCCACCGCAACCGCGCCAAGCGCCGTCTCCGCGAACTTTTTCGCGCCCACCAAGACCGTCTCCCCGCGCGGTGTGATTTTCTGCTGATCGCCCGCGCTGCCGTTCACCAACGCTCTTTCGTGGAGCTAGAAAAAACTTTCGTGCATGCCTGTGGTCAGATCTCAGCGTTCGTCAAACCCGCCCATGTCTGAGCGTTCGCCCACCCTCGTCGGCCGCATCGCGCGCCTGCCCGCCGCCGCTCTCATCGTGCTCGTCCGCCTTTATCAGCGCACGCTCTCGCCCCTCCTTCCGGTTTTCCTCGGCCCCACCTGCGGCTGCCGTTTCACGCCCACCTGCTCGCACTACGCCATCGGCGCACTGCGCACGCATGGCACCATCGTCGGCGTCGGGCTCACCACGGTGCGGCTCCTGAAATGCACGCCGCTTCACCCCGGCGGTGAAGACCCGGTGCCGGCCCCGCGCGCCCGGCCGCAGTGCCGGACCACGAGCCGCCTCATCTCCGTTCCCCCTTCATCCCTCTCCTAAATGGACAAAAAACATCTGATCATCGGCGTCGGCTTCATCGGCGCCGCGTTCGCCAGTCTCTACGTCGGCCAGCGCCTCGCTCCCCAGCCGCCCGCGCGCCCCGCCGCCGTGCGCCAGGAGGTCGCGGAGCAAGCCGCCGCCACCACGGCCGCCGA
>JACMRG010000354.1 GCA_014376585.1 Opitutaceae bacterium
AGGATGGTGTCGAGCTGCGCACGGACCGGCGCGAGGCTGGAGCCGAAGAAGATGCCGTCGGTCTCGCTGGTGGTGCGGGCGGCGTGGTGTTCTTCGCGGCGGGCGGCGGTGCGGAGGCGGCGGCAGTGCAGAAAGACGAGGGGCAGTTCTTCGGGCTCGAAGGGTTTGGCGAGGTAATCGCCGGCGCCGAGGCGCATCGCTTCAACGGCTTTTTTTACCCCGCCGAAAGCGGTCATGACGACGACGGTGGTGTTTTCGGAAAACACGCCCTCGCGCAAAAGTGCGAGCGCCTCGCCGTCAGGAAGGTGCAGATCCATCAACACGAAATCGAAACGTCCCGCGCTGAGGTGCCCGCGACCGGTGGCGAGGTTGCCCGCTTCGGTGACTTCGGCGCCGAGGCTGCGCAGGTAGGCGGCAAGGCGGCGGCGCAGAGCGGAATCGTCCTCGATGAGAAGCACTTCACAACCGGGGGGCAGGGCGGTCTCGTCGGCCATCGTGCAGCAATGCGCGCGATGCGCGCGGAGGTTTCAATGCAAAAGCGGGGGGAGGCACTCACACGCTCGCAGTTACGCGGAGCGCACCAGCGAAACGCTCAATGTCCGAACACGGCGCCGAGACGGACCAGGGCGCAGCCAAGCGTCGCACCAACAGGAAGAGTGAGCGCCCACGCCAGTAAGATGCGGCTGACTACGCCCCACTTCACGGCGCTCAGTCGCTTGGTGGCGCCGACGCCCATGATCGAAGTCGAGATGACGTGGGTCGTGGAAACGGGGACGCCGACCGTCGAGGCACTGTGGATGATGATGGCGGCGGTCGTGTCGGCGGCGAAGCCATGGATGGGTTGCAGCTTCACCTTTTTGTGAACCATGGTTTTGATGATGCGCCAGCCGCCGGCGGCGGTGCCGGCCGCCATGGTGACGGCGCAGGTGACGACGATCTAGAAGAGGACGCCTTTGAATTCTTGGACGCGGAGAAAGCCGGCCCATTCGGGGATGTCGTTGAAGACGCCGCTCTGAGTGCCGGTGAAGAGCGCGAGCGTGATGATGCCCATGGTTTTCTGGGCGTCGTTGGAGCCATGGCTGTAGCCCATGAAACCTGCGCTCACGAGCTGGGCTTTGCCGAAGAAGACGCTCACGGAGCGCGGGGTTGCGCGGCTCAGGATGAGCATGAGCGCGGACATGAGGAGGGCGCCGCCAAAGAGGCCGAGCAGGGGCGAGACGAGCATGGGCAGAACGATTTTCGGCCAGAGGCCGGTGGACCAGTGGAGCACGCTCCAACGTCCATCCGCGCTCGCGAGGGCCGCGCCACAGAGGCCGCCGACGAGCGTTTGACTGGAACTGGAGGGGAGGCCGAGCCACCACGTGAAGAGGTTCCAAAAAATCGCGCCGAGGAGCGCGCAGAACACCGTGAACATCGTGATCGTGCTGGCATCGACGAAGCCCTTGCCGATGGTCGTGGCGACGGCGGTGCCGGCGAGGGCGCCGGCGAGATTGGTGAATGCGGCAAGCGCGACGGCCTGACGCGGCGTGAGGACCTTGGTCGAAACGACCGTCGCGATGGCGTCGGCGGTGTCGTGAAACCCGTTAATGTGGTCGAACGCCAGCGCAGCCAGCAGCACGAGCAGGAACAGCGTCATGGCGGCGGCGCGTTACGAGTGCTTGAGGACGATCCGGACGACGATGTTGCCGGCATTACGGCAGCGGTCCACCGCCTGTTCCATCATCTCGAAGGTCTTTTGGAGGATGACGAGTTCCTTGGCGTCGCAGGGGCCGTTGTAGAGATCTTTGAGGAGCGTGAGCATGACCTTGTCGGCCTCGCCCTCGGCGTATTGAAGGCGGTCGTTGGCCTCTTGGATTTTATCCATCGTGGTGCCGCCGCGCAGTTGTTTCACCATGAACACGAGGGCGGAAGCGGCTGGGAGCCTGAGCGCGGGCTGGCGGGTATAGGCGCCGGGGGGAGTTTACCGGGATAAATCGCAATGCGCTCGACGATCTTTTCGATCTGCTTGGGGATACGGTAGGGCGCGAAGGAGATGGCCTCGATGTCCTCGCGTTCGAGGGGAGTGACGAAGGTGCGGCTCAGTTGCTCCGTCATCAGGTGGCGGATGCGTTTTTCCTGCCGGCGTATCTGGATGAAATCGTCGTTGCTGACAGTGGGGCTGGCTCCGTCGGAGAGCGCCTAGAGGTATTTGCCGAACAGCTTTACGCTGACGCGGGTTTTTTCGGCGCCGGCCTCAAGCAGATCGAAAACGTCTCATCCTTGCCGAAAAGTTTCTTGAACGAAAACATGGTGCCGCCTGCGCAGTGGTGAATGTTACGATTGCGAACAAAACCTCCGCTGCGGTTAAACTTTATGCCGCAGCCAGACCCAGGCGTAGCCCAGCCGCTCGCGCACAGCGGCGGTGCTGCGTTCAAGCGAAGCGGTATCCCAGTCCGCTTCGCCCCAACTGAATTTCTTGCCCGGCCGAGCCAGATGATCGGTCGGGCAGGGCAGGACATCCATGCCGGCGCGGCGAAATAGCCCGGTGGCGCGAGGCAGATGCCAGGCGGTGGTGACGAGGGCGATGGGGGCGTCGCCGACGAGGGCGCGGACGTTTTGACTTTCCTCTTCGGTGTCGCGGCCGGTTTCAGTGAGAATAATGCGCCCGCGCGCGATGCCGAATTCGGTCGCGACGCGGGCGAGGGTGGCGGCGTGCGTGGTGAGGCCGACTTCGCCGGGGCCGCTGGTGATCAGGCGCGCCTCGGGCAGCGCGCGAAGAATGCGAATCCCTTCGACAATGCGGGCGAGGGCCGAGGAGGAGAGCTGGTTGTTGGCGGAGAATCCCGGCGAGTCGCTATGGCCGCCGCCGAGCACCACGACGTAGCGACAACGCGCGAGGGCCGGCGACAGCGGAGCATCGGCGACGAATTCAGGGATGGGTGGAAACGTGGCCTCAAGGGGGCGAAGGAGCGCGTAGCTTACAAGCTTGTTGCTGAACAGCGTGAGCAAGATGATGCCAAAGATCAGCAAGCCCCGGCCGAGGCGGGCTCGCCGGGTGAAACACAGCAACACGGTGCCGATGATGAGCAGGGTCAGACACAGCGGCACCGGCATCAACCAGAAGGAGATGAATTTCTTCAACCAGAACATCGCCTGAGCAAAGGGCCGGTCGATCCGACCGCGAGCCCAGAGAGCGGTTTTAAATAGATCGCGCCGCAGTCTTCTTTGATCGGTAGAGGGGGATTGTCCACGTGATCGCAAAAAACCACGCGCGTCGGGATTGACGCGCTGACCTAACTGTTCGGAAACTTCGGCATCGCTGCGGTGCCGGATAACCTCCTGCGTCCGGTTGCTTTTCTTACCCCATGAAAAAATCCCTGTTGGCCTGTCTCGCATTCCTCGCGTCCGCCGTGATCGCCTCGGCGGCCGATACCTATCAGATCGCCGTGATCCCCAAGGGCACGACGCATGAGTTTTGGAAATCCATCCACGCCGGCGCCGAGAAGGCGAAGGTCGAACTCGCCGCGCAGGGCATCGCGGTAAACATCATCTGGAAAGGCCCGCTGAAGGAAGACGACCGCGAGCAGCAGGTGCAGGTGGTGGAGAATTTCATCGGCCGCCGCGTCGATGGCATCGTGCTGGCGCCGCTCGATTACCGAGCGCTGGTGGCTCCGGTGGAGACCGCCGCGCGCGGAAAAATCCCGGTGGTCATCATCGGCTCCGGCCTCGCGACGAAGGCCGTCGCGAGCTTCGTCTCGACGGATAACCGCGAGGGTGGCCGCATCGCCGGGCGCAACCTCGGCCGGCTGCTCGGCGGCAAGGGCAACGTCATCATGCTCCGGCTCCAAGTGGGCTCGGCCAGCACCGAGGAGCGCGAAGCGGGCTTTCTTGAGATCATGCAGAAAGATTTTCCGGCGATCCGGTTGCTCTCGACCGACCAACACGCGGGAGCGACGCGCGACACGGCCAAACGCGCGGCCGAAAATCTCCTCAGCCGTTTCGGCCGCGAGGTCACGGGCGTCTTCGGTTGCAACGAGTCGTCCACCGCCGGCCTCCTGCTCGCGTTGCGCGATGCGGGGCTCGCGGGCAAGGTGAAGTTCGTGGGCTTCGATTCCGGCGAAATGCTCAACGCCGGGCTCAAGTCGGGCGACATCGACGGCCTGGTCGTGCAGAATCCGCTCAACATGGGCTACCTCGGGGTGAAGACTGTGGTCGCCGTGCTCCGTGGCGAAAAGGTGCCCGCGCAGATCGACACCGGCGTGGGTTTTGTGACCAGAGAAAACTTCAATGACCCGGCGATGGCCGACATCGTGAACCCGCCCCTCGCGAAATACCTCAAGTGAAATTGTCGCTCTCCGTTTTTCTGGTCGCCGGCGCACTCGTCGCCGGTATGGCCCACGCGGCCGATCCTTACCGGATCGCCGTTATCCCGAAGGGGACGACGCACGAATATTGGAAGTCCGTCCAAGCGGGCGCGATCAAGGCGGAGCGTGAATTCAACGCCGCGGGCGTGGGCGTAAAAATTATTTGGAAGGGCCCGCTCAAGGAGGACGACCGCGAGCAGCAGGTGCAGGTGGTGGAGAATTTCATCGGACAGCGGGTGGATGCCATCGTGATTTCGCCACTGGACCGCAACGCGCTGATCGCGCCCGTCGCCACGGCGGTAAGTGCCAAGATCCCGGTGATCGTGATTGATTCGGGGCTCAACTCCAAGCTGCCCACGAGCACCATCGCCACCGATAATCGCGAGGGCGGCCACGTCGCCGCGCGCACGCTGGCAGGTCTCGTGGGACCGAAGGGGCGCGTGATCATGCTCCGTTATTCGGCGGGTTCAGGGAGTAACGAGGATCGCGAGGAAGGTTTTGTCGAAACCATGAAAAATGAATTTCCCGGCATCAAACTCGTCTCGACCGATCAGCATGCCGGCGTGACGCGGGATACCGCTTACCGCACTGCCCAGAATCTGATTAACCGTTTCGGGCGTGAACTCGACGGGGTTTTCGCCTGCAACCAACCGACGACCGCGGGCATGTTGCTCGCGTTGCGCGATGCGGGATTGGCGGGGAAGGTGAAGTTCGTGGGCTTCGACGCGGGTGCCGAACTCGTCGGTGCGCTCAAGGCCGGCGAGATCAACGCGCTCTTGGTGCAGGATCCGTTTCGCATGGGCTATCTCGGGGTGAAAACCGCCGTCGCGGCGCTGCGCGGAGAGAAGATCGAAGCCGTCGTGGACACGGGCGTCATGGTGGCGACCCGAGAAAATCTGGAGCAGGCGGCGGTGCAGGAACTGCTAAACCCGCCGCTCGACCGGTATTTGAAATAAAATGATGTCCGCCGTCAGGCTCCGCCTTGCGGGCATCCGGAAAAGTTTCGGCGCCACGCGGGCGTTGAAAAACGTCTCGCTAGAGATCGCGCCCGGGGAAGTGCACGCGATCATCGGTGAAAACGGCGCCGGCAAGAGCACGCTGATGAAAGTGCTCAGCGGGGCCCACCGCGCCGACGCGGGCACCATGGAGGTGAGCGGCCTGAGCTACGAGCCGGAGAATCCGCATGATGCGCGGCTGAAGGGCGTGGCGATGATTTACCAAGAGCTGAATCTCGCGCCACACCTGAGCGCGCAGGAAAATATTCTCCTGGGCGCGGAGTCGGCGCGCGGAGGCTGGGTGGACCGGCGTTCTTCGCGGGTGCGGGCGCAGGCGGCGTTGGCGCAGCTTGGTCACGAGGGGCTCGATCTCGACCGGCTGGCGGGAGATTATTCCATCGCGGAACAGCAGATCATCGAAATCGCGCGAGCGCTGCTCATCCAGCCGCAGGTGCTCATCATGGACGAGCCGACGAGCAGCCTCACGCAGGCCGACACGGAAAAGCTTTTTGCGACGATCAACCGGCCCCGTGCGCAGGGCGTGAGCGTGATCTACATCAGCCATTTTCTCGAGGAATGCCGCCGCATCGCGGATCGCTACACGATTTTGAAGGATGGTGAGACCGTGGGCTCGGGTGAGATGAAGGGGGCGAGCCTCGACCACATCGTGACGCTGATGACGGGCCGTGAGGTCAAAGACCTTTATCCGCGCTCCGCGCGCGCGCCGGGCGCGGTGGTGCTGGAGGTGAAGACAGTGGCCAGCGGGCCGCGATTGAAACGGGCGACGTTGCAGGTGCGCGCCGGGGAAATTTTTGGCCTCGCAGGTCTGATCGGCGCGGGCCGCACGGATTTACTGCGCGCGGTCTTCGGGCTTGAGTCGCTCACGGCGGGTGAGGTCTGCGTCGTGGGCGCGCCGGCGGGCGCGGCGAGTCCGCGGGCGCGATGGTTGCAGGGCGTCGGATTTCTCAGTGAGAATCGCAAGGAGGAGGGGCTCATGTTGAACCAGTCCATCGCCGATAATCTCACGCTGACCAAGATGAGCGATTTCGGCCGGATGGGCTGGGTCAGCGGGGCGCGGCAGCGGGCGGTCGCGCAGCGTTGGGTGGGTGAGCTGCGCGTGAAATGCCACGACTCGGGCCAGCCCGTCGGCCAGCTTTCGGGTGGGAATCAACAGAAGGTTGCGCTCGCCCGACTACTGGAGCATCCGGCGAAGATTTTTCTGCTCGATGAGCCCACGCGCGGTATCGATGTCGGCAGCAAGGCGCAGATCTATCAACTCGTGAGCGAACTGGCGGCGGCGGGGAAGGCCGTGGTGGTCGTGAGCTCTTATCTGCCCGAGTTGCTCGGACTGTGCGACACCATCGGCGTGATGTGCCGCGGCGAGTTGGCGGTGGTGCGCCCGCGGGCGGAGTGGGGCGAGGCCGAGATCATGCGCGTGGCGACGGGGAGCGCGTGATTTGTTTGACCACGGACCACCCGGATGCACGCGGATAAAACCCATTTGAATTTCAAATCATCGAAGCGAATCGGCAGCCTGCTTTTTTAACATGAAGGACACTTTTAATAAAATCATCTCGAAGGGCGGTCCCTTCATCGGGCTCATTCTCGTGATCGTGCTCTTCTCGATTCCGACGGAAACGCGCGAGTTCTTCCTCACGTATAATAATTTCAAGATCATCTTCACGCAGACGGTGATCGTGGCCATCGGCGCGCTCGGGATGACGATGATCATCGTGAGTGGAGGTATTGATCTGTCGGTGGGCTCCAATATCGCGCTCACGAGTGTCGTCGGCGCGCAGCTCATCCAACGCGGCTGGGGCCCCGCACCGGTGCTGCTCGCAGTGGTGGCCACGGGAGCGGTGATCGGCCTGCTCAACGGCTCGGCCATCGCGGGGCTGCGGATGACGCCGTTCATCATCACGCTCGGCACACTCGGCGTCGCGCGCGGGACCGCAAAGTGGATGGCCGACAATCAGACGGTGAACTATGACGGCTCGCCCATCAACGGCTGGATGACGACCGCCGATCCTTTCAGCCATGCGCTGCCGGCGGGCGTGTGGGTGTCAATCCTGTTGGCGGTGCTCACGGCGGTGGTGCTGCGAAATACGATTTTTGGCCGACACATCTTCGCACTCGGCTCCAACGAAGCCACGGCACGGCTCTGTGGCATCGCGACCACGCGGCTCAAGATTTTGATCTACACCACCGCCGGCGGTTTCTTCGGGCTGGCGGGATTATTCCAGCTCTCGCGGTTGCGGCAGGGCGATCCGACGGTGGCCGTGGGCTTGGAGTTAGACATCATCGCTTCGGTGATCATCGGTGGCGCGAGTTTGAATGGCGGCGTGGGCACGATTTTAGGCTCAATGATCGGTGCGCTGATCATGGCGGTGCTGCGCAACGGCTCCCAGCAGATGGGCTGGCCGACGTATTTTCAGGAGATCATCATCGGCCTCGTGATCATCGTGGCGGTGTTTCTCGACCGGTTGCGGCAGGGGAAGCAGGTGTGAGGGCGGGACGATCCGGTTGAGAGCTGAGAGCGCAGAGCTGAGAGGCCGATCATCGGAACGTTCGCGTGCTCGTTGACCGGGGTTAGCGGCGGAAACCAGGCTAGTGACTGAAGCCTCCGCTACGTTCTTGCGGATTGGAACTCGGCCTTGACAGCGGTTGGGTGGCTCGCGAATTTCTTCCCCTCTGCACGGCGGCCATAGCTCAGTTGGTTAGAGCACAAGATTGTGATTCTTGGGGTCGCGGGTTCGAATCCCGTTGGCCGCCCCATTTCGGAAGCCTCTTATTCAGCGATGATTAAGAGGCTTTTTTGTGGGCTGATTTCGCCGCGAATCATTTTCAATTCGGAAGTGTGACCGGTTTGTGACCGGTTTTTCGCCCTTCCTTGCCCTCACGGTCGCTGATGTTGCGTATCCAACGTTTTCGCCCTCGATTCGCACAGAAATAATGGCGCGCAACCGTCATATAGACGAACGGATTAAGTGAAAAAACGCACAGATAAAACAACCTGCCGAAATGCAAAAAACCCGCCCTCGGTTAAAGGGACGGGCTCGCAAGGGTCACAAATCGCGATGCCTACGCCGTCGTCATGCTGCGCTTGGCAAGGGGCCGGGCTGCTGCCCCGATGATTTTCTCGATGAGCGAAGCCGTTTGATCGTGCTTCTTGCGATTCGAGGTGAAGTCGAGGCGTTTAGCCTTTTCCTCCCGCGCGGAATTGGCCGGGTCGGCGCGCAAGCAGTCGGACACATAAGCCGCGCTCTGTTCTCTCCACTCTTTCACGGCCTGCTTTGGATCGTCGGAGATCGATGTTCCGTGGGTGTCATTTACGAGAACGCTCACAAGCGGCTCGATTATCATTTCTAATTCCTGCGCGCTGAGTTCGAGGGTAACCTTTTTCATTTTGTTTATTCCAGACAGAGCAGCCGCACCTAGTCGCGAAGTAGAAGAAGGAAGCAACAAAGCTCCCCAGTCTCGCTTTCAATGCGGCCGCAATTATTGGTTGTTGTTGGCATATGCCTTGTTTTTTTCCGGGCTTCTACCCCCGGTGAGCCTTGCTCACGGTGATGACGGGGGCCGAATCTCGGCCCGTAGTCAAAACCGTTCGCGCTTTGCGGTTGGTTTTTCAAAGGCAAGCACTTTGGCCGGGTTGGTTTCCGCCGCTGGCCTTGGCGACGGCGATGCGCTCGTTGAATTCCTCGGCAGGGATCGCGGCGAGTTTTTGCGCGTTCGCGCTCTGCTTTTTCGTGATGCCGATTTCGGAGAGGGTTGCTATCGGTTCCACGTCGGAACCGATATTGATTTTAGGTTCACGTCCGGGCGGATGCTTCGGCATCGCCTTCAAAAATTCCCCCATCTGCCGTTCAGCCATAAGCCGAATCTCCGTAGCGCGGTTCACCGTCGCCACGCTGGCGTTGGTGCGCTCACTCAAGATACACGCGCGCGGCCTTGCGCCGTCGAGAGCAAGGCCTGGGGTTAGCCGGCGACGCCGCCCGCGCTTGGCTAGCGCGCGGACGGGTCTTTGCCAAACCCGGGGCTCCGTCCGGGAAGATTTCTAAAGGTTTTTTTGCGGATGTGAGACTTTCTCTACAGAGGGCGGTCGGAGCGGGAAGAGGGTGGACTTTTTACCCTCCCCCGGCGGGTGTTTGCGGGCGTTCGGCTCCCTGTCTGGCACCAAGTGGCTGTGATGCCGTGTATCGCCTGTAATGCGAAGCGCGGGCCTCTGGCAGAGGTGCGGCGGCTGCGCCGGCTGCGAAGCCAACAAGGCAGGCGTCGGCGGAGCGAATGGGAGTAATCGCCAAGCTGATCGCCTGCCTTGTTGGCAAAGTCATAAGCCGAGCCGTTTCGCGCTCTCGGCATACTGCCGGGAGCGTAGCCGGCCGTCCGCCTTGGTCGCGCCGCCTCGACTGCAAATGTCTGCTTCGACTGCGCGGGTGCTGGCGGCGACAAGGACAAGCTCCTCGTCGAAGAGCATCGCGCCGGTCGGCGTGCGGTCGGTCGGCATGACGCTGCGGGAACGGACCGCCGAGATGATGAAGCCGGCGAGCTTCGGGTAGCGGGCGCGGAGTTCGGCGGCGGTGAATAGTTTTGGGCTCATGGTTTTTCCTTGGTTCGTTTTCACTTCAACGACGCGAGCAACTTTTTGAGTTCCGCGTTTTCCTTCTTTAGGTCGCCGATTGGGTCGGCGGCGTCTTCGGCGATTGCTTGGCGCTTCATGTCGGCGAGGCGGGCGCGGGCGGCTTCGACGCTGGCGGCGAGTCGGTCGTTGCAGACGATCACCGGCGTTGGGTCGCTGTAAAGCGACTGGTGGGGCAGGTCTCGAACCACGTTATTAGTAATTTCTACGGCCGTATCGAAACTGAGGTGCGACATGTTCACCGCCTCAAAATTGCTCTGCTCCCGGACTAAAGGGTGATTTCGTAGCAAAACGCCAAAGGAGAACGGCGTTGAGTCCATGCCGAGCATCCGAGCGATCTTATCGCGTGCGCGAGACGCCACCCATTCGCGGGACTCGGTGTGCAGGGCTTCTAGGTCGCCCGTCAATGCAAGCGGCGCTTGTATCGCGGACGGCAATACGCGGCGCAAGATTGCCTCGGTTGATTTCCGGGCGGTTTCGCGCGCGGAGATTTTCGTTTGGATTTCGATCAACTCCTGCGGGAAGTCTGCGGTTGATTTGGGGTCGAGAATCGCAGCGGCGCCGTCAACGCCGATGAGGTCGAACAGTTCGCGACGCTCCATTTCGAGTTGGGCAACGGTCGTTTTGAGTAGGCCGGCAACCTTGCGCACGGTCGCGAGGTCGGCGGCTGGGTCGGCTTTGGCGGGCGTTTTGTCGGCGGGAGCGAAATTTGGAGCGAAGGTCATGGATTTGGTCGGCTTGGGCTGTGGTTTAGTGGCGGGAGCGAAATGCCCCCTTAACCTAATAGGGGATTTTCTAGCTTTCTTCGTTTTCTAGAGGGGAGTTCGTTCCAAGCCCGTCCGGCAGAAGGCATGTTTCGTTCGCCCGAAACGACAGGCCAAAGTGGATACGCAGCCAATTCAGGTCGTGGTAAAGTGTCGCCAGAGGGATAGACCGCGCGGAAGCGGCTTCGGCGATGCTCGCGGCCCCGTCGATTCGCAGCGGGCTGAATACGGCGACTTCCCACGCCGTAATGCGCGAGCCTCGCGTGCTGCGGTTTCGCGCTTCCGTCGCCCATTTCAACGCGGCTTCGATGTTTGCGCCGTTGGTTCTCATTGAAAGGAAACGGCTGATGATGCCCTGAACGGGGTTTTATTTTGACGGGGTAATTTTCCCCCGTTTCGCCGACTATTTACCTCGAACCGTATGACCCTACAAACGCAGCCTACGCACCCTGCGCCTATATATATAGGCGCGTAGGTTGGTAGGTTAGGCCCTACGCGTAGGCTGTTTGTAGGTTGGGTGTAGGTTGGTAGGTTGCCGCCTGATTTCCCCTCTGTGGCGACGCTCTTTCCGATGCTTGCGCCTCTTGGTAGGTTGATGCCGAAAATTGAACCTACATTCGCACCTTCCGATTTCGTGGTCGTTTGTAGGTTCATTTTGCGAGTTTGTAGGTCCCGCCGAACATCTTTTGCACGACGCCGTAATTGAGCATTTCGCGCAGGGTCCGCTCCGTTGTCTCCTGCGTGAACTCCTTCCATGTGAGCGAATCCTTCTTCGCTTCGTGGAATAGCGATTCGGCCCGGTCGCGCAGAGCCTCGCGTTTTGCGTCGTCCCTCGTCTTGCCCACCGTCTCACATGACACGTGCATCCCGGCTTCATCGCTCCATCGGATACGCGGACCATCTATCTCCAAGATCGGCGCCTTCCGCATCTTTTCCGAAAAAATGACGGTGATTTCGTCGGTCTTTTTAAGCCGCAAGTTGGACTCGGCCTTGCGCTCTAACTGCGAGCCGAGGTGTCCGCGTATCTTTCCGCCGTCTTGGCCGGGGTTTTCGTGAACGACGTTTAGGATCGGGCAATCATGTTCAATTGCGAGCGCGTGCAGCTCGGCAACGAAGGCGTTGCACTCCTTCGGATCGTTTACGTCATTCACGAGGTCGGCGGTCCCGTCGATAATGACCGCGAAGAGTCCGCCCTGGGCTTTCGCCTGTTTCATTTTTAGAATGAGTGAAGCCCGCAGCTCAGACGCCGAAAAACCGGCGAGGCCGTAAGAATCTAGCCAAAGGGGGAAATCGGTTGCGCCCGACCGACGCAGCGCACGTCGGACAAGTTGGTCGTGGTCAAAGGGCGATTGCTCCGTGTCGAAGTGAAGCACGCGCTTTGCGCCCGGCGCCGTCGCGGTAATGCCGAGGGTGTCGCGTGACGTGTCGCCTTGCTCGGCGCAAATGACGGCGGCAATCGCGGCGGCAATGACGGCGGTTTTCCCTGCCTTGGCCTGCGCGATGATGTTGGTGAGGTTGCCCGGCGTGCAGACCGAACGTCCGGCGATGGAAAAGCGGGGCGCGGGTTCAACGGGCGGCGCGGCATGATTGAATCGGCGGGCGTCGAGACGGGCGACAAGCTGGGCCTTCGTCGCGGGTCCGGGGAGCGTCGCGAGCCACTGCGGCGCAAAGGCGATCCCTTCTTTTGTGAGCCAACCAATCCAAATCGCATCGCGGTCTTTTATATAATCCGCGCCAACCGTTTCGTTCGAGAAATAGGGAAGGACACTGCGCGCGGTGGCGGCGGCTTCGTAGGTTTCGGCTTCGGCGATGGTCCGCCATACCTTGCCGTGATTGGAATTGGTGAAGGCGTCCGACGAAAGGTTTTTACATTCCCGCCATCGGTCGCCTTCTCCGTCTTTGATGACGGCGGCAATGAAACGGGCTTCGACTACGGCGGGGGACTCGGTGGCGGCGCTCACTCCTTGGCCCTCCCGTGCCGCAAGATGCGGCTTGCCTCGTCAAAGCGGTGCCAAGCGGCCTCAGCTAGCTCCATGTCACCCGCTGCGACTGCGGTGTGATACGAGACGAATGCGAGGTGCGCTCTCTGCTTCGCTGCGATGCCGTAGCCGTCGAGGATGCGCTGGCGTTCGACGGCCTGAGCGTCGGGCGATGCCGCGCGCTCCGCGATGATTTCGTCCGTTGGTCGCGGCGGAAGTGAGAGCGGATATTGGTGGCCGGCGCTCAAGTGGCACCCAACCCTTCCCGGCGAGCGCGGCGCTTTCGGCGACGGCTGTGCTGTAAATGCTTTTGAAACGCGTGGGCCGAAACGAGGCGCGGCTTGGAGTAAGGGGCGCGCGGCTTCACCGGACACCTCCTTGCGCGATCAGCTCAGTGATCGACGCCAGCGAGTATTTGACGACGCGTTCGTTTATGCGAACCGCGCGAATCGCGCCGCGTTTCGTAAGGCTGCGCGCCGTGTGGGACGTTTTGCAGCGGAAGCCTAAAAAGGCGTAAACCTCGCGGAAGGAAAGCAGCCGGTCAAAGGGCTGCGCGAACTCGATTGGCCGCGCGTCGGCGGCGATGGATTTGCGAATTAAGGAAGGCATGACGGCATTACTCGCCGCTATACTTCCCAAGTGTTACTCCCAATTAATTCCGATTAATGCGGTCTATCTTTTGCGCCGACCGCGCTGCATCGGAACGCTAAGTTTCGCGGTGAGTCGATCGAGTTGACTGTCGGATGGGCGGAATGTCTGGCCGTATCCATCTTTACCCCACGGCACATCGTCCAAAAGCTCGGCGCGGGCAAATTTTCGCTTCCGGTTTCTCGCCGTCTCGCGCTCAACGTAATGTAGCAACGCGGAGCGGCTTTTTTCCTCAACGTCGAGCGAGCCGTCGATTTTAATGCGTTGTAAACCCTCTGCGAAATCATGGAAAAATTTCGAGTCTCGCCGATCAATGGCCGCGAGAAATATTGCTGCAAACTCAGGGGCAAGTGGCTGCTTCTGGATTTCCTTCAAAACTTCGGCAGGTTGTAATCTGCGCGCATCCGCCCGCAGTCGCAACGTTTCACAAGACGGGTGACGATCTATCCACGCTTGGTGGGCGAACGCTGCGCCGGTTGTATTCCATGACGCGCCCCAATGCGCGCGCAGTTGATTTTCAAACATGCCGGCTCCTTCGACAGTGTGAGTCGTCTTGGAACCCTTTTTGCGTCCTCGCTTCGATTTATTGGGAGCGGGCTTTTTAATTTCTTTTTTCATTTGCCGCCCTCCGCTGTCGCGGGCCGCGCCGAGAGATCGACTAGCGCAGCCGAACCGGTGACATAGCTCGCCGCCGTTGTGGAAATGTTCCGGTGTCCAAGGTGGCGGCGTGCGGCTTCAAGGCCGGCGGTGGCGTTGACGAGGGAGCCAGACAATTTTCTCAATTCATGTATCGGATTTGGAGATACAAATCCTTGCGCCCTCAACCAGTCGAGGAGCAGGCGCCAGCACTCGCACCGATACTCTTTTGCGGCTCGTTTTTTCTCTGGGCTTAATCCCGCCAAAACAAACTCTGCTGACGGGTTCGCAGCGCGGGCTGCGCGAAGGTGCGCCACAACGTCGGGTGGGATAGGGGTGGCGCGTTGTGATTCTTCGGTCTTGGGC